>DATDCP010000494.1:0-9277 GCA_036524255.1 Chitinophagaceae bacterium | reverse complement strand
TCGCAGGATAAAATAAATTTTTTTAACCCCTTTTCTATCTATTTAGCCATTCAACCATTTTTTTTCTGCACTGACGGTTTTTAAGTAAGTTTATTTTTTTTAAACATCACATGAAATGAGAAAAACTATTCTGCTCGGTGCATTCGGCACTTTGATCTGCTTGTTTACTACCGCACAAAAACTAAGTCTTCAACAATTTAAAAACTGGAAACCACGCAATATCGGCCCGGCTGGTATGAGTGGCCGTATTACTGCGGTTGATGTTGTTTTAGATAACACAAATATCATATATCTCGGTGCTGCTTCTGGCGGGGTTTGGAAAACAGAAAACAGTGGCAACTCATGGACGCCTGTGTTTGATGAACAACCGACACAGAATATTGGCGCCATCGCTATTCAGCAATCAAATCCTAATATAGTTTGGGTTGGATCAGGCGAAGGCAACCCAAGGAATTCAATAAACATCGGTGAAGGAATGTTCAAAACCCTTGATGCAGGTAAAACATGGAAACGGGTAGGGCTGGAGAATACAAGAAATATTCATCGCATCATTGTAGATCCTGTTAATTCAAATGTTGTGTATGCAGCAGCTATTGGCAATCCTTATGGCATACATCCTGAAAGAGGAGTTTTTAAAACAACTGATGGCGGCGAAACATGGTCCAAAATTTTATATACGAATGATACGTCCGGTTGCGCTGAGTTGGTAATGGACCCATCTAATCCAAATCGTTTGCTTGCAAATATGTGGCAGCATCGCCGTACACCATGGGATTTTAAAAGTGGTGGACCCGGCAGCGGATTGTATTTAACAATTGATGGCGGAAAAACATGGAAGAAACTGGGTAAAGATGATGGCTTACCAGATGGAAACTATGGAAGGATTGGTTTGGCTTATGCCACCAATGATCCACGTCGTGTGTATGCTATGGTAGAAGCAACAAGAAATGGTTTATATAAAAGTGATGATGGCGGTACTAAATGGGAACTGGTAAATAGTGATGCAAGATGGGTAACCAATCGACCATTTTATTTCCAGGACATTCGTGTTGACCCGGAAAATGAAAATCGTTTATACAATATACATGACCAGGTGGAGGTTAGTGAAGATGCGGGTAAAACATTCACCACATTGATACCTTACTCTGGCATTCATCCAGATCACCATGCATGGTGGATACATCCAAAAGATGGAAGTTTTATGATCGAAGGAAATGATGGTGGTATTGGCATCACTCATGACCGTGGCAAGAACTGGACATTTGATGATAAACTTCCTGTCGGACAATTTTATCATATCAATGTTGACAATGAAATGCCATACAATGTAATGGGAGGCATGCAGGATAACGGAAGCTGGCATGGCCCTGCTTATACATGGATCAATGCCGGCATTAGAAATTTTTACTGGAATAATATCGGTGGCGGTGATGGTTTTGATGTAATGCCTGACGCAGAAGATGCAAGTTGGGTTTACAGCGAAAGCCAGGGTGGAAGTGTTGGTAAAAGAAATTGGAAGACAGGAGAAAGCTGGTTTATAAAACCACCAAACTTAGATCCAAAACAAATGGTTCGCTGGAACTGGAACACTCCAATGGCGCAAGACCCGTTTGATAAAAAAACAGTTTATATTGGTAGCCAGTTTGTACACAAAAGCACAAACAAAGGTGTGAGCTGGGAAATGATCTCTCCAGATCTAACAACAAATGATTCTGTAAAGATCAAAGCATATCAAAATACAGGTGGAATAACACTGGATATTACCGGCGCTGAAACACACTGTACAATCATTACAATTTCGCCTTCCGCAAAAGAACAGGGAACTATTTGGATAGGCACCGATGATGGAAATGTTCAGCTAACTAGAGATGGCGGAAAAACATGGACGAGTTTTCGCGGAAAAATTTCAGGTATGCCATTGAGTTGCTGGATCCCTCAAATAACTGCATCACGTCATAATGCCGGTGAAGCATTTGTTGTTGCCAATGATTATCGTCGTGGTAATTTTAAGCCTTATGTTTTCCGCACAACTGATTATGGCAGTACATGGACAAGGATAGTTGATGAGAATAAAGTGAAAGGGTACGCATTGTGTATGGTACAAGATCCTGTTGAACCGAATTTAATTTTTATTGGAACTGAAAACGGGTTATGGATAAGTCTTGATAACGGCGCCACTTACGAGCAATGGAAAAATGGTTACCCATCTGTTTCCACTTATGATATGGTGATACAGGAAAGAGAAGCAGATCTTGTTATTGCAACATTTGGCCGTTCACTTTGGATATTGGATGATATTCGTCCACTGAGAAAAGCAGCAGCGAATAAAGGAATGGCAATAACAAATCCAATAACAGTTTTCACTGCCCCGGATGCATACCAGGCTCAATACAGAGCAGCGACAGGTTATGATTGGAGCACTTATGGACTTTATGAAGCAGAAAACAGGAGACGTGGAGCACCCGTTTCATTTTATATAAATAGACCGGCAAGACCTACTGGTCAAACTACGCCACAAGCAGACAATCAACCAGCTCCGACAATGCAACCACAAGGTGGTGGTGGCGGTGGTGGTCGTGGTGGCGGCGGATTTGGTGGCGGTTTCGGCGGAACTGGTAGTGTAAGAAGAGGTGATAGTGCAATAGTTAGAGTATTCAACGACAAAAATGAATTGATACGGACCATTCGCTGGAATGTTGATAGTGGTTTTAATCGCCAGTATTGGGGAATGGAAGAAAGAGGATTTCGTCAACCCGGTTCACAAAAACCAACACCGGGTTCACCAGAGCCGGGAGGTTTCCAGGTTTTACCTGGTAGATATAAATTGGTAATCACTTATGCAAGAGCACAGGATTCAACTTATGTTACAGTAAAGGATGATCCGAGATTGGGTGATCGTAATGATATAAAGATCGCACAAAGAACATTGTTTAATCGTCTTCGCAAAAGCGCAGATAAACTAACTGAAGGGATGGACAGGTTAACAGAAGCAGAAGAAGTTTGTACAAAGATGCAGGCCCAATTGAGAGGTGTGGAAGGCAAAGAAGCTGATTCATTAAGGAAGACAACAACAAAAATGCAGGATGAGATAAAATCTATTCGTGAAGTTATAAGTGGTAAGACATCTGACAGGCAAGGTTTAGCAAGAAATCCGTTTGAAGTAACTGTAATGTCACAGGCACAACAAGCACAGCAATCGATCGGCAGTAAAATGGTTGCGCCGGGTCAGCAGGAAGAAACAATGGTGGCTAATGCTGAAAAGGCAATTGACGGAGTCGTGCAAAGGATCAACACTTTCTTTGATGGTAAATGGAAAGATTACCGCAGTCTTGTAGAAGGAACAAAAGTGAACTTGTTTAAGGAATATAAACCGATTCAATAATAATTGAAAAATGAAAGTTGAAGGTTGAGAGTTCACAGAGCTCTCAACCTTTTCCAGGTAATTATCAATGGCAGTTTTGAGGATGTTATAAAAGCGTATGTAACTCCAAAAAAGATGATGATTAAGAAAGAAGAAGAAAAGTCAGTACAAAAGAAATAAACATAACTTATGAGATTACTGTTCCTTTTCCTACTCGTAGTACTAATCACTGCCTGCTCTAAAAAAAATAAATATTGCTACACGTGTCAAATATCAGGAGGTGTTCCATTTCAAACCAGAACACTTGATACATGCTCCGATGTTACTTCTGGTCAGTATCTATTTAAAGATGCGAATGGTAATTCATTAAGTTATATTTGTCAGAATAGGTAACTCTGCTCAACTCGTATATAGTTGCCCTTTCCCATTGCTAACAATCGTTCTTGTTATCTCCATCATTCCTTTTACATTTGCTGCAAAAAGTAAGGGTATGAAATTGTCACATTTATCTGAAACACTGATCGGTTCTGAAATTGTAAAATTGGGCGGTGAGATCCGTGAAAAGATGAGACAAGGTGAAAAGATCTACAATTTTACCGTAGGTGATTTTGATCCTTCTATTTTTCCTATTCCAAAAGAACTGGAAGATGAAATTGTAACGGCTTACCGGAATCATTTCACTAATTATCCTGCAGCAGAAGGTAATCTTGATCTTCGTGAAGCCATTGTTTCTTTTATGAAAGAATGGGAAAAGCTTGATTATTCTTTAGGTGAAATACTTGTTTCATCTGGTGGTCGTCCGCTTATTTATGCAACTTACCGTGCTATTTGTGATAAAGGTGATAAAGTGATCTATGCGGTGCCATCATGGAATAATAATCATTATACACATTTTGTAGAAGGCGAGCATGTAGTTATAGAAGCAACGGCGGAAAATAATTTTATGCCAACGGCCGATGATATTCGTCCGCATATAAAAGAAGCAACACTTATTTCATTATGCTCTCCGCAAAATCCAACCGGCACCACATTTTCAAAAAAAGAATTAGAAGCGATCTGTGATTTGGTTCTTGAAGAAAATGCAAGAAGAAGCGAAAAAGAAAAGAAAGTGTTTATCATGTATGATCAGATGTACTGGCATTTGACATATGGAGATATCAAACATTATAATCCTGTTTCACTAAAACCGGAGATGCGCAACTATACCATCTTCATCGATGCGATCAGTAAAGTATTTGCGGCAACTGGTGTAAGAGTTGGATGGAGTATGGGACCAGCATCAGTTATTAATAAAATGAAATCAATTTTGGGACATGTGGGTGCCTGGGCGCCGATGGCTGAACAAAAAGCCGTAGCAAGTTTTTTAGGTAAGAAGAAAGAAATTGAAAATTACCTGCTTCAATTTAAAAATGAAATTGAAGAAAGATTGCGTGGTATTCATGCAGGCTTCATGAAATTAAAAAAAGAAGGTTTGCCTGTTGATTGTATTACGCCGGAAGCTGCAATTTATTTAACTATAAAAGTAGACGCAGCCGGGAGAAAAACCGCTGACAATAAAATATTAGAGACTCAGGCTGATGTAACTGCTTATATTTTAAACGAAGCCGGCTTGGCAGTTGTTCCATTTTATGCGTTTGGCAGCAGTCGCAGCAATCCCTGGTATAGACTCAGCGTTGGCACTTGCAAAAAAGAAGAGATCAAAGAAATGATCAACAGGTTGGGCGAGGCATTGAGAAAATTAAAGTAGTTTCCATCAGCCGCTCATACATTAAATTTTTTCCCGGTAAAAAATTATCTTAACTTCTCTACACTAAAATTTATTGCCATGAGAAGTCTAGCCTTATCGGGCTTGTTCATTGTCTCTGCATTTGCAATGAATGCCCAAAAACTTTCTTTAACTCCGCAAGTGGGTTTTGAAAATTCAAGAACATCTGTTAATTACAATGACGCTGGATCATTTGCTCCGCTTGGAGGGGAATTTAACCCACAAGTTAGTTTGCGTCTTGATTATAAATTCAAACAAGGTTTTGGACCTTATATCGGAGCCAGTACCAGCCGGTCAGGTGTATTATACAGTTTTAATGATATTGAAAATGGTATGAATGCATATACTGCAACAAAAGCAAACATGCAGTTGCGGCTGGAAGCAGGTTATCAGTATACATCAAAACCGATCTTTTTTAATAAATCAAAGCAATCAACAGGTACCTCAACATCAAAAACTAAATCATCTGGCAATAGTTCCAGCAGCAGTTATTCTTATAGAAGCAAATGTTCAAAAAGTTATTCTTCTCAGTCAAGTCGTTGCCAAAGCAAAAGCAGCGCAGCAAAGAAAGCTGAAAATAAAAACAAAGGCGGATGGGTTCGTTTGCAACCATCTATGGGTATAGGATACATTACAGCTCCAAAAACAGATATTGTTACAAAGACAGATGGCAGTCAAACAGCTTATGAATATCGTGCCGGCAATTGGAACACCGCTTTTCTTACAGGAATGGGTTTTGAATTTGGAAGAAATAACCAACGACTGATGAATGTAAGTATCAATTATTTCGCAGGCATAGGTAATATGAGTAAACAAACTGTTTCTAACGAATCAGGTATAAAAACAACCTATGCAACTCTTGAATCAAAAGCATCCGGATGGAATGTGAGAGTAGGAATTCCATTTACACTTGCAGAACAGAAAGCAACGACACAAAAAAATACAAACAAAACTAAAAAAACAAACAGCTGTGATAAAACAAGAACTCAATATAAATATCGTTGTATCATGCAATAACCATTTTTAAATTAAATAAAAAAGGAGAAGATCAAACTTCTCCTTTTTTGTTGCGAGTCTCTCCAAATAAGAGGCGAAGCAATTAATAATGTGCAATAGGATCAGGCTTACCATCGGGATCATTTGTAGCAAAACCGGAACTTGTTAAATTTCTTCCACGTAACAACAACAACCCTGCAACATGTGGCGCTGCCATTGAAGTACCACTTGCATAAGCATACTTATTATCCATCCATGTAGATAAAATGCGAACGCCGGGTGCTGCGAAATCAACTACATCGCTCCCATAATTGGAAAATGAAGCAAAATTATCAAGACTATCAACTGCTGATACCGTATAAACATTTGGTGCATTAACCCTTGCCGGTGAGCTAAGGTTTGCCAGTTTATTTTCATTCCCTGCTGCTATTGCAAAATAAATTCCTCTCGCTGAAGTATTTTGTACTTGCTGATCAAGGATAGAAGATCCCGATTCACCACCAACACTCATGTTAACTACATCTCCTGCAGTTGCTGTTGTATTTACGTATGCTAATGCTTGTATTATATAAGATAGATTACCTTCACCGTCTTTATCCAATACTTTTAGCGCAACAAGAGAAGCACCAGAAGCAACACCTAATACACCAATGGTATTATTTTTCGCACCAATAATTCCTGCCACATGGGTGCCATGTCCATTCTCATCATCAGCAGACGTTTCGCCGTTAACAAATGATTTACTTCTTGTTTGATCAACAGTCAGTTCGGGATGATCAAAGTCGATCCCTGAATCAATGATCCAGGCTGTTTTGCCAATTCCATCACCATAACCAATACGGTTTATGTTCCATGTAACTAATCTTGGTTCAACAACAGTGAAACACGTTCCCAATGAAATGATCCTGTCAGGTTCTACTGCTTCTACTGATCCATCGTGTCGCAGTGCTTCAGCTTCAACTGCTGTCATTGTTGCTATAAAACCACCCGGCTCACCTACAAAAGATGTTTTTAATGCTGAAACATCAATGGTGTTTCTTTGCAAAACATCTTTACTTAGCTTTTCTAGACTAATGCGAGATGCTGTTCTTGAATTAATGGCGGGATCAAACGCAACTATGTATTGGCTTGCTTTTATTTCTCCACTGCCCGTTGACGATCTCATGACACAATCTTCATCATCGGAGCTATTGCTGTTTGAATCATTATTTTTTTTACAGGAAACAATGAAAAATACCATTCCCAAAAGAAAAATAGATTTCTGCATGTGTATGATGTTTTTTCTTGCTAACGCAATCACATTTGCAGATATTGATTTCTGCAAAAGGCTTTAACAAGGCTTTACATCAATACGAGAATAATGCCGTGATTTGTGAAAAGACTAAGTGACAGACTTTAAACTTTGCTAAAAAATAGATGTCAATTTTTGTTCACTAAAAACCAGAATGGTTTTAATTGATGATCGTGATAAATTTTGATGAGCTTTGATCTTTGGATCGTAATTCGATTGCGAAGGACCAATTCATGAGTTTGACAAAATGCAGTAGCTGATTCGGCATATAGAAAAAGATGCTCAAGGCTGATCAATTCCTTTTCGAGAGCTTTCTCACTCATCAGCGCTGTTTTTGATAACAACACCAATTCTCTTTCTCTATTCGGGGTTTTCATTTCAATTACACAATTACATTAATAGCCGACCATTCCTTTCTTATTCGGACAGCCACAATCGTTACCCTTGGACTTGCTGGTATAATAGTTTTTACTGCAGCTAGCGGCTCCAACAGCTACTATTATTAACGCAGCAAACACTATCTTGTTTAATCTCTTCATAATTGAAATTCTAAATTAAACTATTTTACGGGCAATTTAGTATCCCAATTGCTAAATGCTGCAAAAAATTATATGACCTCATTAGCTGGTAAAAAGCTGCTTGTAGCTCCTCTTGACTGGGGATTGGGCCATGCCACTCGTTGTGTGCCGCTAATCAGTGATTTATTAAATAACGATTGCGAGGTTTGGCTTGCAGGCGAAGGAAAACAGGAAAAACTACTAAGGGAAGAATTTCCCTCATTGTCTTTTTTACCATTGAAGGGTTATCGAATAAAATATGCAAAAAATGGTCTCACGGGTAAGATCCTTTTACAGATCCCCTCTATTCTTCGGTCAATAAAAGAAGAAAATAAATGGCTAAAAGAGCAAGTGAGCAATTTCGGATTTGAGGCAGTTATCTCCGACAATCGCTATGGACTTTATCATGATAAGATATTTTCTATTTTTATCACCCATCAGTTATGTATTAAAAGTTCTTTGGGAAAATGGAGTGAAAAAATAGTACAGCAATGGAATTATAAATTCATCAACAGGTTTCATGAATGCTGGGTACCAGATGAAAAAGGAGAAGATAACTTAGCAGGAGAATTGTCGCATCCTGCCAAACTTCCGAAGGTCTCAGTGAAATATATAGGTGCCTTATCGAGGTTCTCTTCATTCTCCCCTTTAGGGGATGGGGGTATCCAAGATCATTTACTAATTATACTTTCTGGCCCGGAGCCACAACGAACAATTTTAGAAAACAAAGTAATTGATCAGATCGTAAACTATCCTGGAACGGCAACAATTGTAAGAGGTTTGCCCGGAGAAAAAAATATTATTCCATCAACAAACACCATCCATTTTTATAACCATCTCTCATCGGAAGAATTAAACAACGAAGCAATGAAAGCTGAGTTTATTCTTAGTCGCAGTGGTTATAGTACTGTTATGGATATCGCTGCTTTGGGAAAGAAAAGCATTTTGATCCCTACGCCGGGTCAAACAGAACAAGAATATCTTGCAGAGCATCTTATGAAAAAGCAATTATCCTTTTGTGTAAAACAAAGCAATTTCTCTTTATCAGAGAATATCCAAGAAGCAAAACGATTTGAGTATCTTTTTTAAATTCAACCAAACCGGAAACTTGTATGGCTCATTGAACTAGAGCCTTGGGATAATCGAAGAATAAAAATTTCTTTTTTGCTTCTTTGAATTTATTCCATTTTCTTGCTTCGATCGATACCGCAAAGATGCCGCATGTTGGAATGTTATCGATACTTATATCTTCAGTAAGGCTATTTGCAAAATCCGTAATACCGGGGTTATGAGAAAAGACAGCCACA
>DATDCP010000493.1:0-15473 GCA_036524255.1 Chitinophagaceae bacterium | reverse complement strand
GAATGGTCGCATATCGGCATGTGGTTTGCTCCGAAGGTAATGATAGAATAGTGTAGAATAGTGCCACCCGTAAAATTTTATTGAAGACTTATCTTATTTTCATGTCACACAATACAGTATTTTTATCCTCAATCTTTTTATTATGAAATTTTTTAAAAGCTTTTTTGCGATAGCTATTGTCTTCGCTTTGAGTTATTGTACTAATAACTCATCAAATACGACCGAAACTAAAGAAGAAAAAAAGGACACTTCTTCAACAGCACAACTTCCTAACGGGGGCATCACTCTTCCTGCAGGATTTTCAGCTTCGGTGTTCGCCGATGATCTTGGTAAAGCCCGTCATATAGTTGTTAATTCTAATGGAGATGTTTACACAAAGATCGAAGAGCCGAAAGATGGACATGGAATTCTTCGTTTGCGGGATATCAATAAAGATGGCATAGCAGAGGATAAAAGTGGCTTTGGAAATTATAAAGGCACGGGCATTGCACTAAAGAATGGTTATCTGTATGCAACAACTGATGAAAAAATTTACCGGTATAAATTAAATGCCAATAATGAAGTTGACGCAGCCAGCGAGGAACTTATCGTTACTGATCTTGTAAGCAAGCAGCAACATTCTTCAAAACCAATAATCTTAGACAATGCAGGTAATATTTATGTAAACATCGGCGCTCCATCCAATGCTTGCCAGGAGAAAGATCGCATTAAAGATTCCAAAGGACAAGATCCTTGCCCGATATTACAGACGGCAGGTGGTATTTGGCAATTTAAAGCTGATAAAAAGGATCAAACTTATAAAGATGGGATACGATATGTAACGGGTATAAGAAACATCATGGCGCTTGATTGGAACGAGGCAGCAAATGAATTGTACGGTGTGCAACATGGTCGTGATGATTTTAACAAGCTTTATCCCGATAAGTATACCGAAGAAGAAAGTGTTGAATTGCCGGCAGAAGAAATGTTTCTAATGAAGAAAGGTTCTGATTTTGGATGGCCTTATTGTTATTATGATCATCGTCAGAAGAAAAAATTAGTAAGCCCTGAATATGGCGGTGATAAGATCAGAACTGACCGCTGTGATGGAAAAGGTAACCCGATCTACGCATTTCCTGCCCATTGGGCACCAAATGGAATGGTGTTTTATACTGGAAAACAGTTTCCAGAAAAATATCGCAACGGAGCTTTCATTGCATTTCATGGTTCATGGAATAGGGCACCAAGACCGCAAGAAGGATATTCTGTAGTGTTCCTTCCTTTTAAAGATGGAATGCCTAGCGGTGATTATGAAATTTTTGCTGATGGATTTACAGGTAAAACTAAAACACCACAAGGTGCTGATTTCAGACCATGCGGTTTGGCGCAAGGGCCCGATGGTTCCTTATTTATTTGTGATGATCAAAAAGGAAGAGTTTGGAAAGTGAGTTATAAAACTCCATGATCAATAAAAATATTAGGGGCTATTATCGTCCGTGTGTCTTAGCTCAGGATTCGAATAGTTCTTTGTATATTTCCGATGATAGCAAAGGCCGGATTAGGAAAATAATATACAAAGGGAATTAAAAATGAAGAATCTCTTAAGTTTTTTTTTATTTGCAATTTGTTTACTACTAATTTCCTGGAAACCTGGAGATGCTAACCTGGCGAAAGGACCAAAGGGAAAAAAGACTTATGATAGAGTATGCAGTCCTTGTCATTCGGCAGATGCCAAAGGTCTTCTATCATTTAGCCCTGCATTATCAGGATCAAAAATAGTGTTGGGTCCCAGTAATAAACTAATTAGAGTTATGCTGAAAGGCTCTGCAGAATTAAAAAACTATCCGGGCCATAATAATAAAAATGAGATGCCGGCTCAAGCTGACCTGAAGGACAGAAGAATTGCAAACCTGTTGACATATATAAGAAACCATTTCGGGAATAGAGCTCCGGCCATTACAGCCGACGAGGTAAAGCTTGAAAGAGCAAAATTGTAAACTATTCTTTTTTATAAATAACACCATCTTTCATCACCAATTTTATCTTCCTGGTGTTTTTAATATCTATTGATGGATCTCCATCAACTGCTATAAGATCTGCAAACAGGTCTTTTTTTATTCTCCCTATTTTATTTCCATATCCAAATACATCAGCATTTATTGAAGTCGCAGACTTTAAAACATCAATTGGTTTCATTCCATACTCTACCATTAGTTCCATTTCTTTTGCGTTATCGCCATGAGTAAATACACCCACATCGCCTCCCATGCAAATAGTAACACCAGTCTTTAAGGCCAATTGAAAACTTTTTTTCTTATCAGTAATTCTTTGTGGCTCTGCATCAGCATCTTTTTTCCATCCATCATATTTTAAAATAGATTCGCCTGCCGACAAAGTGGGGCAAAGTGCAACACCTTTTTCTTTCATGAGTTTAAAAACTTCTTCGGTTCCTTTATGGCCATGTTCAATTGTAGAAACGCCGGCAAGTGTTGCTCTTTTCATTGCTTCAGCAGTTACTGCATGTGCGACTAATTTTCTTCCGCTGCTTTGAATTACTTCTACCGCTTTCTTTAATTCATCTAATGTAAAAGTGGGTTGGGCATCCTTATTAGCACCCCAACGGTAATCGGCATAAATTTTTATAAAATCAGCTCCTTTGCCGATCTGAGTTCTTATTTCTTTTATCAATGCATCTTCACCGTCAGCTTCGGCAGCGCCTTTTATTGATTCATTATCGACAGAAAGTTTTGGACCATAACTTCCGGTTGCTACAATAGCTCTTGTTGCAATGATCATTCTCGGACCAGGGATTAAACCTTTCTCAATTGATTCTTTCAATCCAACATCATCATACATGGCGCCTTCGGTTCCAAGATCTCTTACTGTTGTAAAGCCTGCCATTAATGTCGCCTTTGCATGATTCACGGCCCTCACTGTTCTCTCAGCCCGGCTTTCTTTCAACACCTGGTCATTCCATGAAGTTTCATTATAAGGATGAAGAAATAAATGTGAATGGCCTTCGATCAATCCGGGTACCAGGGTCATTCCCTTCAGTTCGATGATCTCAGAACCTGCCGGTAATTTGAACATCATTGCACCTGCCTGTTCTATTTTATTGTTCTTTATTAATACCACCCAACCGGTTTGCATAGTTTCTCCATCAAATACACGATCGGGTTTTAATAAAATGTATTTGTCTTGTGGTTGAGAAAATGAAACGAATAGATGAATAAGGAAGATGAGAGATAGAAATACTTTTCGCATAATTGCTGAATATAGATTTAAATGTACAAGAGTGCGACGCAAGTAAAGTTAAATAGTAATTCTACTGTCGGGCTCATAATTATTTCGCCAATACATCTGCAAACTCCGGCTTTCTTTTAAAAACTGAATTGGCAAAAGGACATAACGGTATTATTTTTATATTCTGTTCTCTTGCAAATTCGACGGCGGTTTTGACAAGCTGGAAACCCACATTTTGTCCCTTTAGTTCTTCGCTTACTTCGGTGTGCTCGATGATCATTTTATCCGGAGATGGCATAGTGTAAACCATTTCCGCTAAGGGCTCTTTTGGGCCCGCTATGTAGAAGAGGCCTTTGGTGCCCACTTTTTTGTGTTCGATCTGCATAAATTAAAACTATTAAATTTTTATTTGCTAATTACGAAATCTATTGTAATATTTGCAATGCAATGAAACAAGCAAATCAATATTGGTGGTGGCATACAAACTCTTTCGGGGTGCTGTAAGTCATTACTGTATTGTATAAATATATATGCCCCGAAATAGTTCGGGGTTTTTTATTTGCCCCCATCCCCTGAAGGGGAGTAAGGCAACAATTATTATTAAACTTAAATACCCTTTAGGGGCCAGGGGCATGAAGAAAATTGAAGTTTTAACCACCTGCAAAAAACTACTTGCTGATGTGTATACACCTGTAAGTATTTATCTGCGTCTTCGTGATCGTTTCAGGGATACAGTGCTGCTTGAAAGTACGGATCACCATGCGGCTGAAAACAGTTATTCATTTATTTGTGTCAATGCTATTGGCGGAATAGAGATCACCTCGACAAAAAATGTTGAATTCAAACTTCCGGGGCAGAAACCCGAGAGAATTGAAATTAAAAATATAATGGAAGTGCCGCAGCTCATTTGGGATTTTGCAAAGCGGTTTGATTGTGGAAAGAAGGAAACAAAGGAGGCAAAATTTGCGCAAGGGCTATTTGGTTATACTTCTTATGATGCAGTTCAGTTTTTTGATACTGTAAAACCAAAAACGCAAAATACTGTACCTCTTATTCCTTTAATGCGTTACCGGCTCTATCAATATGTAATTGTATTTAATCATTTCAAAGATGAATTACATATCTGTGAAAATCATATTGGAGGAATTGAGAGTGAAATGCCGGTTGTTGAATCATTGATCCGCAGTAAAGATGTTCCTGTTTTTCCTTTTAAAAGAAAAGGTTATGAAAGTTCAAATGTTACTGATAAAGAATACAAAAACATGGTTGACAAAGGAATTGCGAATTGTCATCGGGGTGATGTTTTTCAAATTGTATTAAGCAGAAGATTTCAGCAAGGTTTTACAGGAGATGAATTCAATGTTTATCGTTCACTTCGTAGTATCAATCCTTCTCCTTATTTATTTTTCTTTGATTATGGTGATTATAAATTGATGGGCTCCTCTCCGGAATCGCAATTGATCATTCAGAATGGAAAGGCGATCGTTCATCCTATTGCTGGTACATTCAGACGAACAGGTGATGATGATAAAGATCATCTTGCTGCTGAATTATTAAGAGGAGATAAAAAAGAAAATGCAGAACATGTGATGCTTGTCGATTTAGCCAGGAATGATCTGAGCAGGGTATGTGATGATGTATCGGTTACTCATTATAAGGATATTCAATATTACAGCCATGTCATTCACATGGTGAGTGAAGTAAGCGGCCAGGTAAGAACCGGGAGCAACCCATTTGAATTGCTTGCAAAAACATTTCCTGCCGGTACACTAAGCGGAGCGCCAAAAATAAAAGCTATTGAATTGATCGATGGTTATGAACCAACAGCAAGAAATTATTACGGTGGTGCTATTGGCTTTATGGGGTTTGATGGTAGTTGCAACCATGCCATCATGATACGTACTTTTTTAAGTATGCAAAATACATTGACATACCAGGCGGGTGCAGGTATAGTGGCGGCGAGTAAACCTGAGAGTGAGTTGCAGGAAGTAAATAATAAACTCGGTGCTTTGAAGAAGGCTATCGAATTTGCGGAAGGTATAATATAAATATTCAATGCTCAATGCTCAATGTTCAATGATCAATTTTCAATTCAAGTAAAGACGAACATTGTGTGTTGAGCATTGAGAATTGAACATTGAGCATATAAAAAATAAGAACTTGAAAATATTAGTATTCGATAATTATGATTCGTTCACTTACAACCTTGTTCACCTGGTTGAAAAGATCACACATGAAAAAGTGGATGTGTACCGCAATGACCAGATACCAATGGAGAAAGTGAAGGAGTATGATAAGATCATATTATCACCCGGTCCGGGAATTCCTGAAGAAGCTGGCTTGCTTTTGTCCTTGATAAAGGAGTATGCTTCATCAAAATCAATCCTGGGAGTTTGTTTGGGTCACCAGGCAATTGGACAAGCGTTTGGAGGAGAACTTATAAATCTTAGTTCGGTGTTTCATGGCGTAGCTACGAAGATAGGAGTCAGGAGTCAGGAGTCGGGAGTCGGCAGCGTTTTGTTTAACGGCCTGCCAAATGAATTGGAAGTTGGCCGTTATCATAGTTGGGTTGTTTCAAAAGAAAATTTCCCTGAAGAATTAGAGATTACAGCTGAAGATGAAAGCGGAATGATCATGGGCCTGCAACATAAAACGTATGATGTACAGGGAGTGCAGTTTCATCCTGAAAGTGTATTGACACCAATGGGGGAAGAGATAATGAAAAATTGGTTAAAAGTCTGAACTGGGATAATAAGAAATTATGAAAAAGATACTTCAATATTTATTTGAGCATAAAACGCTTTCAAGAGAAATGGCGAAAGAAGTTTTAGTCAACGTTGGCAAGGGAATTTACAATGAACATGAAATAACTGCTTTCATGACGGTGTATTTGATGAGAAGTATAACTATTGATGAGTTACAAGGTTTTCGTGATGCCTTGCTTGAGCTTTGCGTTCCTGTTGATTTTAGTGAGTACGATACAATAGATATTGTTGGTACTGGTGGTGATGGAAAGAATACTTTTAATATTTCTACACTCAGTTGTTTTATTGTGGCGGGTACAGGACAAAAAGTCGCAAAGCACGGCAACTATGGAGCTTCATCTATCAGCGGGGCATCAAATGTAATGGAGCAAATGGGCTACAAGTTCAAAAATGATAATGACAGGTTGAAAAAAGAAATTGACGAAGCGAATATTTGTTTTCTTCATGCACCTTTGTTTCATCCTGCATTAAAAACTGTTGGGCCGATCAGGAAAAATCTAGCAATGAGGACTTTTTTTAACATGCTTGGCCCGATGGTGAATCCTTCTCATCCGAAATACCAGTTGGTTGGTGTGTTCAGCCTTGAAATGGCGAGAATATATAATTACCTTTTGCAACAAACGGAAAAATCATTCACCATCATTCATAGCCTTGATGGATATGATGAAATTTCTTTGACCAATGACACGAAGGTCATAACCAATGAGGGAGAAAAAGTAAAGACACCCGAACAACTTGGAAAACGAATGGTGGAGCCTAATGATATACAAGGTGGCAAGACAGTAGAAGAAGCAGCGAAGATCTTTTTAAAGATATTAAAAGGAGATGGAACATGGGCGCAGAATGCAGTTGTGCTTGCCAATGCAGCAATGGCCTTACATTGCACAGGTAATTATGAAACGTATGATAAAGCATTCAATGCGGCAATTGAAAGCCTGGAAAGTGGTAAAGCAAAAAAGAGTTTGGATAAATTAATCAGCTTACAGTAATGAATATCCTTAAAGAAATAATTGAGTATAAAAAGGAAGAGGTCAAGAGCAAAAAGTCAAAAGTAAAAACAACTGAACTTGAAAAACGGGAATTGTTTTCAAGGACTGTATTGCCATTGAAAGATTTTTTACTTGATAAATCAAGAACAGGGATCATTGCAGAATTCAAAAGAAGATCACCATCGAAAGGAATTATAAATCCTGATGTTGATGTGTTAGAAGTAACAAAGGGTTACACAGAGCATGGAGCTTCTTGTTTATCTGTGTTAACAGATGAACATTTTTTTGGTGGAAGTGACGAAGACCTGATCAAGGCAAGGATAAATGAGATACCGATCTTGAGAAAAGATTTTGTTATTGATGAATACCAGCTGATAGAAGCTAAATCGATCGGCGCTGATGTAATATTGCTGATCGCTGCATGTTTAACAGTTGCTGAAGTTAAACGTCTGGCAAATTTTGCAAAAAACCTCGGACTGGAAGTTTTATTGGAACTTCATGCCGAGGAAGAGTTAGAGCATATTTGTGATGAAACGGATTTCATTGGTATTAATAACCGCAACCTGAAGACTTTTGATGTGGATATTGAAAGAAGTTTGCGTATGGCTGAAAGGATACCTTTTCCTAAATTTAAAATTGCGGAAAGCGGGATCAGCAGCGTTAATGATATTTTACTTTTTAAACAACATGGCTTCCAGGGTTTTCTTATCGGAGAAAATTTCATGAAAGTCACTAACCCCACGATTGCTTTTGCAGAATTCGTAAAACAATTAAAAGCAAAAGCAAATGAAGATTAAAGTTTGTGGAAACACATTGCCTCAACAGGTAAATGCCCTGGATGATCTGGGAGTAACATTTGCCGGGTTTATTTTTTACCCGAGATCGCCCCGGTACATGGTACAGAAGATAGGCACGGAAAAAATGCGACAGATCAAAGGCAAAATTATTAAAGTCGGAGTGTTTGTAAATCCTACTTATGAGGAACTGATGAAAACGGTAGAAGATTATCGTTTGGATATGGTTCAGTTGCATGGAGATGAAAGCCCTAAGTTCTGTGATAAGATCGCTGATTATATTTCGGTGATCAAAGCGTTTCGCCTGAGTGATAACGACAGCATACAACATATGACGCAATCTTATACGGAAGTATGTGATTTTTTTATGTTCGATACACTTGGCGCTGGTTATGGTGGTACGGGGAAAAAATTTGATTGGACGATACTGCAACAATCACTGCCGCTTAAGCCTTATTTTTTAAGCGGCGGTATTGAACCGGGAGATGAAAAAAAACTGGAGGAGTTTATCAGTACACCGGCAGGAGAAAAACTATTCGCGGTGGATATTAATACAAAATTTGAAATAGGACCGGGAGTGAAGGATGTGAACAGCGTTAAAAAATTCGCAGAAAATTTGGGAATTAAAAAGTTAAGTAAATGAATATAAAAGTTTGTGGTATCACACAGTTAAAGCAATTGCAGCAACTAGAAGCATTGAATATCGACTATGCAGGATTGATCTTTTATAAAGATTCGCCACGGTACATGGGCGATAAAATAACTGGTAAGCAAATAAAAGATGCAGACTTTGATATTAAGAAGGTGGGAGTGTTTGTAGATCCCGGCTATTCGGAGTTATTAGACGCCATTGATGAATATGGTTTAGATATTGTACAGCTGCATGGTAATGAAACGCCGGAAATGTGTGAGGAACTAAGTGGGGAAGTGGAGGTAATAAAAGCGTTTCGTATTGCCGGAAATGAATCGATTGATATTGATGAAATGGTAGCTGATTATGACGAGGTCTGTGATTATTATTTGTTTGATACAGCAGGATTAAAAGAACGTTTTGGCGGAACAGGGCAACAGTTTGATTGGGGAGTATTAAAGAAGGCAAAAATTGAAAAGCCATTTTTTCTCAGTGGTGGTATCGGACCTGATGATGCAGGGAAAGTAAAAGCATTTACTCATCCTGATTTTTTTGCAGTTGATGTCAATAGCAAGTTTGAATTGTCACCGGGATTAAAAGATATGGCTTCGATACTGAAATTTTTACAAGCATTCAAATGATAACATGTAAGAATTGCGGAGCATCAACGAATGGTTTGTACTGCAGCAATTGTGGGCAGAAACCGGTGCCGGAAAGAATCACACTTCATTATATCTGGCATGAGATCTTTCATTTCTTTACACATGCGGAGAAAGGTTTTTTCTTTACCTCAGCTCAGTTAGTGAAGGCTCCGGGCAGAGTAATTAAAAATTTTATTGGAGGCAAACGGAAGGATTACCAAAAACCATTTTCCTATTATCTTATCTGGATCGGACTTTATACGCTGGTTCTTTATTTAATGGGTGAGCTATTTGGTGAAAATAAAGCGGTGAGTTTTGCAAATTATTTTGGCCCGGGTGAAACAACAAAGTATGCGATCAGTCATTTGAATATTGTATTGACACTCTTATTGCCCATACAGGCAATATATGTGTATATTTTTCTCATGTATAGGCAATATAATTTTGTTGAAGCTTTAGTGGTAATATTATATGGGATCGGCACAGTTATATTTCTTAATGCTTCTTTTGTTATAGTTGCCTTGATCTATTACCTGATTACAGGCAATTCCGTAAGTATTATTTGGTCAGATATTTTGAAAGCTCTTTATATAGCCTGGATAATGATTGACCTGGCAAAAGTTCTTACTATCAAAGCAAAATATGTGAGAGCACTAATTGCCATGTTGTTATTAATGGGAACATTTACAGTATGGCGGCTTTATGTCTCGCCGGCTTTGACAAATTTATTTTTTAAGTAAAGTCAATTGGCTAAGAGGGTAAAGGAAAGAATGAGATAAAGAGATAAAGAGAATTAGCCGCAGGTAATATATGATTAGGGGAAAAAGAAATAAAGGCTGAATAATGAATTGAACGTACAAGAGTGCGACGCAACGAAAGCTAAATAGAAGTACATAAGCTAAGTACACAAATATTAAAATGTCAACTCAAGAAACATATCAACACCCAAATGAATTTGGGTATTACGGAAAATTCGGAGGGGCTTATATCCCTGAAATGCTTCATCGTAATGTGGAAGAACTTAAAAGCCGTTACCTGGAAATAATTTATGACCTTTCTTTTCAAAAAGAGTTTCATGAATTGCTGAGAGACTATGCAGGCAGACCAACGCCTTTATATCATGCAAAGCGATTGAGTGATAAATATGGAACAACAATTTTTCTTAAGCGGGAAGATCTTTGCCATACCGGAGCACATAAGATCAATAACACGATCGGGCAAATATTACTTGCGTTGCGTTTAGGCAAAAAAAGAATTATTGCTGAAACCGGGGCAGGACAACATGGTGTAGCTACTGCGACCGTATGCGCATTGAAAGGTGTGAAGTGCATTGTTTACATGGGGGAAAAAGATATTGAACGACAGGCACCAAATGTTGCGAGAATGAAAATGCTGGGAGCAACAGTGATCCCCGCAACTTCAGGAAGTAAAACATTGAAAGATGCAACAAATGAAGCGATCCGCGACTGGATAAATAACCCGAACGATACGCATTATATAATTGGAAGCGTTGTCGGGCCGCATCCTTATCCGGATATGGTAGCAAGATTTCAGAGTGTAATAAGCGAAGAGATGAGAGGACAGTTGAAAGAAAAGATCGGAAGTGAGTTGCCGACTCATGTGTTGGCCTGTGTTGGTGGTGGCAGCAATGCTGCAGGTGCATTTTATCATTTCTTAGATGATTTATCAGTTCAATTGATCGCCGTGGAAGCAGCGGGGCATGGCATCAATAGTGGATTAAGTGCTGCTACAACTCAATTAGGTAAACCGGGTGTACTGCATGGAAGTAAAAGTTTGGTAATGCAAACAGAAGATGGGCAAGTAGTGGAGCCACATAGTATTTCTGCCGGGTTGGATTATCCGGGTATTGGTCCATTGCATGCGCATTTATATGATAGTGGCCGTGCAAAATTTTTAAGTGCAACAGATGAAGAGGCATTGACTGCTGCATTTGAATTAGCAAAGTTGGAAGGGATCATTCCTGCATTGGAAAGTGCACATGCATTGCATGCATTGAATATTTTGAAATCTAATAAAGAAGATAAAGTAGTGGTTTGTTTGAGTGGAAGAGGGGATAAAGATCTTTCTACATACATGAAAAATTTATAACCACGGAGACACGGAGGCAGGGAGTTACACTGAGAATCTCCGTGTTCCTTTGTGTACTTAGTGTCTCTGTGGTTCAAAAAAATATGCAAAGAATAAAGAAACTTTTTAGCGAAAGAACCGCCAACATTCTCAACGTTTATTGCACCGCAGGTTACCCTCAATTGAATTCAACACTTGAAGTAATGAAGGCGCTGCAGGAAAACGGCGCAGATATAATCGAACTTGGTATGCCATACAGCGATCCGCTTGCTGATGGTCCGGTCATTCAACAAAGCAGCAGTATTGCACTTGCAAATGGAATGACGATCAAAAAACTATTCGAACAATTAAAAGGCTTTAGAAAAAGCGTTTCAGTCCCGGTTGTGTTGATGGGTTATATGAACCCAGTTCTTCAATATGGGTTTGAAAAATTTTGTGCCGATGCAGCATCAGTAGGTGTTGATGGATTGATCCTTCCTGATCTGCCAGAACATGAATTTGAAACTGAATATGGCGCTATCATAAAAAAACATGGACTTGATTTTGTTTTCCTAGTTACTCCTGAAACAAGTGAGGAGCGAATAAAAAAACTGGATGAATTAAGCACAGGGTTTTTATACGCTGTTTCATCTTCCTCCACAACCGGCAGCGACAAAAACATGACTGATGTAAAGAGTTATTTACAGAAACTAAAAAGCCTAAACCTGGGAAATAAGGTACTTGTTGGCTTTGGGATAAAGGACAAAACAACCTTTAAAGCTGCCTGCGAGAATGCCAATGGAGCGATAATTGGCACCGCATATATAAAAGCTCTTGCAGAAACCGGTAATGTGACCGACATTACCCGTAAATTTTTAGAGACTATTAGGGTTTAACTACTACCTACCCGGGATTTTTTTTACTATTTTTACCGGCATATTCAAATTATGAAAACACTTTTGACATTCATTGTTCTTGGCCTCTTACAAACTAACCTACTTGCTAACACAGATAACGATTCAAGCTTTACAATTAAAGGCAGTATGGTCGGTTTTAAAGATAGCACCGAAGTAAAACTTGAAGATCAGAATACGGGTGTTCAATTAGCTTCTGGCCGGATCATAAAAGGCAAATTTACTTTAAATGGCAAATTAACGGAACCAACATTATGCTGGTTAAAAATTGCCGGGGATGAGGATCAATATATTTATGTGGAGAATAGATCTATTACCATAACAGGAATAAAACCGATCAGGACGAATTATAAAGTGACCGGTTCACAATCGCATAATGATTTTATGGATTTTCAAAAGGGGTTTAGCCCACTGATGATCCGTTTGCAAACAATAGTGCCGGTCATAAATTCTACTGCTTATGGTCCGCAGCGGGATAGCATGATGCAGATCTATTACAGGATCCAGGATTCTATTCAAAAGAATATTGATGTTTATATTGATCAGCATTTATCATCTTTTGTTTCTCCATTTGTTTTATTTGTTACTACCCAGTTTTATGAAGATCCTATGTTACTTGAGCAAAGATTTCTCCGTTTAGATTCTGCTGTAAGAAGTATACCGACAGGCATAAGCTTAAAAAATTATATTGATTATAATAAAGTCGGCGCTGTTGGCACCAATGCAATTGATTTTACTCAACCTGATACATCGGGTACGCAGGTAACATTGTCGTCATTTAAGGGAAAGTATGTGCTGGTTGATTTTTGGGCAAGTTGGTGTGGACCTTGCCGCATGGAAAACCCGAATGTTGTTGCCAGCTTCAATAAATTCAAAGAGAAAAACTTTACAGTGCTTGGCGTTTCATTAGATCGTCCGGGACAAAAGGATAATTGGATAGCAGCAATACATAAGGATAATCTTACCTGGACACATGTCAGCGATCTTTTATTCTGGAACAATGCCGCGGCAAAACTTTATCGTGTTAGTGGTATTCCATTTAATATTTTGGTTGACCCACAGGGAAAAATAGTAGGCCGTAACCTTCGTGGCGCCGATCTTGATAATAAACTCTGTGAAATATTGGGCGGCTGTGATACAAAGGCCAAACCTTTTTAGACGAATTTATTTTTTGTTTCCATCTGTATTCCTACTATCATCTTTCGTTGTTTCCAATTTGCTGCTTCGCCACGCAAATTGCTCACTTGTACGTCCGGTAATTCTATTTAGCAACTTAGAACTTACTACCTAAAACTTAAAACCGTTTCAATTCACATCTTTCCCCGCTTTCAGTTTATCGATCATTGTTTGAATATTGTTTTTATTTTGAGTATCAGTGACTGCCATTGCCTTGTTAGCATAATCCAGCGCTGTTTTATAATCTCCATTGGCTGAATATCCACGAACCAGTCCAACCAATGTAGTCATTTGGTTAGGATTTTTCTCAAAGTTCATTTTAAAAACCTCCAATGCTTCTTTTGCTTTTTTCTGGTTTAATAATGAACGTCCATATCCATGGATCTCAGTCATAGAAGCATTGGATAATGCGGTCTTCATCACTGCTGCCGCCTCATCTTTTTTACCAAGTTTTTCAAGTATCTGTGCTTTTGTGCTGGCTGCCGCAAAACTTTTATCGCCACCAAATGTTCTGCTGCTTGCCGAGTCTGCCCATAGTAACGCTTCATCTAAATTTACATTTCTATCAAGACACCATTGTGCCGCCTGTTGCCAGCTTTGCCATATAAATCCTTTCTCTGTTCGTAACTCCCTGCGGAAAGATGCAAGCTGTTCTTTTACATAATCAACTTCTATTTTAAATGGTATCGTCAATCTTTCCCATGATAAAGCGATCGTTGCACTATTTTCTGTCTCATTCATAAATTCATATTTCAACCATTCAACTAATCTGTCTGGTGCAAATGGTTTTACTTTTACACGTAATGCATCTTCTTTTTCATTATAATAATAACTTCCCCATGATGTTGAATTCTTTGAAAAGATCAATGTGCATTCATTTGGATCGTAGGCAATAAAAAATCCATACTTCCCCGCAGGCAGGTCTTTGCCCTCGATTTTTACATCTGTTGAGAATTCCATAGTTGTATTTTCATTAGAGCCGGCTCTCCATGGAGCCGCTTTTGTGTTTCCAAAACCCTGGTCGGTATAACCCACAGGAACGAGTTGTCCCCAGATCTTTCCTTCACGACCTTTAACTCCCGGCCGGTCATAATTGATAACAACTTTTGTTAAGCCAATTTGTTCACCAACCATTGCTTTTTTATTACCACCACTGGGTATTACCGTTAATGGGATTTGTGAATAGGAGATCATGCTGATAAAAAACAGCAATGATAGAATTGAAATAGTTTTTTTCATAAACATTTTTTTTCTTCAACTCAAATCTAAAAAGTTCAGTGATGACAAATTTTAATTTGTTTCATTCGGAGAATAGAACTGATAAAGGATTATTTACACGACCTTAATGGTAATTATACCCACATTTTGAGTGGAAAAAACATTTTTGAGAATCAGCTTTTTATGGCTTTTGAGACAAATTTTACACACATTTTTATTTATCATGGCACTGACTTTGAAACAGAAGGGGTATAAAAATCAGAATATTATGAAAAAGTTTTTTTTGATTTTACTAGTAGCAACAGGATCTATTATCAGCAAGCCTGCTACCGCACAAGTCAGCGTTAGCATTAATATTGGTTCGCAGCCGACCTGGGGACCGGTAGGCTATGACTATGTAGAATATTATTATTTACCTGATATCGAAACCTACTATTATGTGCCCAGACGCCAGTTCGTTTACTTAAACAATGGGAATTGGGTATTTGCGACTTCATTGCCTTCACGATACAGATCATATAATCTTTACTCGGGATATAAAGTAGTGATCAATGAGCCGCGACCTTACTTGCATTACACAACACACAAGGTTAAATATGCAAAGTATAAAGGAAACAACGGCAGACAAGTAATAATAAGAAATAGTAATGAGCCAAAGTATTATGTTGTAAAAGGTCATCCCAAGTATAATGCGAAAGGGAATAGTGGCAACAAAGGAAATAGTGGTAACAAAGGAAAAGGTAAAAAAGGATAATTTTTAGTGAATAATAATTATTATAAAAGCCCGGTCATTGACCGGGCTTTGTAGTTGTCGATCAATTGAAAATGAGCATACAAAAACAATAAATACCATTAGTTCCGTAACTTCCTTTTTAAATCCGCA
The DNA here is from genome assembly GCA_036524255.1 of Chitinophagaceae bacterium. Lineage (GTDB taxonomy): Bacteria > Bacteroidota > Bacteroidia > Chitinophagales > Chitinophagaceae > VBAS01. The sequence goes on along the minus strand of DATDCP010000493.1, from coordinate 173 downwards.
CAAATGCCAAGGCTTATTGGTTTAACATTTTTTATCTTAAGTTTTTCATTTCTTAATGCGCAGGAGTTTGGTGGTAATCCACCTTCAATAAAATGGAAGCAGATCAGTACAGATACTGCCAGAGTGATTTTCCCAATAGGAATGGATAGCGCAGCACAAAGAGTCTCGTCAAT
>DATDCP010000492.1:0-3985 GCA_036524255.1 Chitinophagaceae bacterium | reverse complement strand
TTGATTAGGATTGCTTCTGTTTGTGCCATTATTTTTACTCTACGAAAATTTTAGTATTCATAACATTTAAGCTGTAACAAATCTCAATTTCAGTTCGTTGTAAGGCATAACTGTATAACCATGAACCACAAAACCAACTTGTCCCTTGCGGGTATGCTATTGCTTACTTTGTTTGTAAATGCGCAGACAGTTTCCCGAAAAGAATTACCGGCTAAAAGAACTACACAAGCTGTAAAGATCGATGGCCTGATCACTGATTCTGCATGGAAAGATGCAGCATTGATGACTGATCTTGTTGAGTTCCGGCCAAAAATGGGAGCAGTTGAAGCCCATGACGTGAGAACAGAAGCGTACCTGATGTATAATGATGAAGGGATCTTCTTTGGCGGCTATTGTTATGAAAGAACAAAAGATAGCATTGCAAGAGAACTATCGGGTCGAGATGGTTTTGGCACTAACGATTATATAGGAATTATTTTCGATACTTATTTTGATAAGCTGAATGGCTTTGAATATTTCGTTACCCCATTGAATGAACAATGGGATGCAAAAATGTCGCCGGGTGGCGATAATAATGGAGGTGAAGATTTTAGCTGGAATGCAGTTTGGAAAAGCGGAGCAGTGATACATAATGATGGCTGGAGTTTTGAAATGTTCATTCCCTACTCTGCTATACGCTTTGGAAAAAAAGATATACAAAACTGGGGAATGAATATCACCCGTCGTCGCAGAAAAACTGAGCAACAATCTACCTGGAATCCAATTGATATAAACGTAAATGGTTTTCTTACACAAGAAGGTTTGTGGACCGGTATTACAAATATCAAACCGCCATTGCGGTTACAATTCTCCCCTTACTTTTCTACATATGTAAATCATTATCCTCATAATAAACCCGGAATTGAAAACACAACAACAAGCTTTAATGGAGGAATGGATGTTAAGTATGGCATCAACCAGGCATTTACACTTGATGTAACATTGATCCCTGATTTTGGACAGGTACAAAGCGACCCTCTTGTTTTAAACCTAACACCATTTGAAGTAAAGTATACTGAGAACAGGCCTTTCTTTACCGAAGGAACAGAATTATTTAGTAAAGGAAACTTATTTTACTCAAGAAGGATTGGCGGTCAGCCTATGCATCTATACGATGTTTATAACAATATTAGCCCTGAAGAAACAGTAGTCAGAAATCCGACAGAATCAAAGCTCATCAATGCATCAAAAATATCAGGACGAACACAAAAAGGATTAGGTATTGGCTTTTTGAATGCAATTACAAGCCCTCAGCATGCTACCATTGAAAATGTAAATACTAAAGAACAGTGGGAGTACGAAACTAACCCGCTTACCAACTATAATGTTTTTGTTTTGAATCAAAGCTTGAAACATAACTCCAGTGTATCACTTGTAAATACCAACACATGGAGAAGCGGCCCTGATTATGATGCAAACGTAACTGCGGGGCTTTTTGATTTCAATGACAAGAAAAACATGTGGAATGTAGGTGGTAAAGCAGCCGTAAGTACCTTGATAGGTTATGAACCAAATGGCGATTCAAAAACAGGATATAGTCAACAACTATATTTAGGAAAAACCAGTGGCCGGTTCAACTTTAATGTGTGGCATGAACTTACTGATACAAAGTTTTCAAGCAATGACCTCGGTTATTTTACAAATAATAATTACCTGGATCATGGTGCATGGGTTGGTTACAGATGGACAAAACCAAAAAACTGGTATAACAGGATCAATATAAACTTCAATGTTAACCTAAGCTACTTGTTTACGCCAATCGGAAATATTGATCAAACATATCAACGATCAAATTTTAATTTCAATGGCCAGGTTCAAACCAAAAAATTATTATGGTTTGGGTCTTTCTGGAACTATACGCCATACCAAAATGATTTTTATGAACCGCGTAATTATGGCTGGTTTTTCCGGAGGGGTTCAAGTGCTTTAGGAGGTGGATGGTTCGAAACAAACTCTGCAAAAAAGTACTCTGCTTATTTTGAAGCAGCGTTCCGTAAATATTTTAATTTCTATGATCAATCTGCGATGGATCTTTTCTACAGTCAGAATTATCGTTTCAGTAATAAATTCTCATTATCCTATCGCATCAGCTATCAGCCTCGCTTTAATAATATGGGTTATGCATGGTCAGATCCAACTCAAATAATTTTTGGACGAAGAAAAGTAAACACATTCGAGAACATTCTTGGTGCCAAATATAATTTCAACAACATGATGGGTATTACTTTACGAGTCAGGCATTATTACAGCAGTGTTTATAATAAAGAATTTTTCACGTTGCAACCAGATGGATTACTGAAACCAAATTCCTCGTTCAATAAAAATGTGGATCAAAATGCAAACTTCTTTAATGTGGATATGGTATATACGTGGCAATTTGCTCCGGGCAGTTTTATAAATGTGGTTTGGAAGAATGCAGTGCAAGATTATACCAATATTGTTGAAACGAGCTATGTCAAAAATTTAGGTAATACAATTGAAGCAGATCAGAATAATAATATTTCACTTAAAGTGATATACTTCCTGGATTACCTCCAGCTGAAAAAGAAAAAGACTAAAAGCTAGTAGTTTTGTGTAGTGATGAAAAACGGCCCCTGCTTTCCAGTAGGGGCCTCTTTAATTTATGATCTCACCATATTCTGGTTTCCATTCCCATTTCCAGCGACGATGACTCCATAACCACATTTCGGGATACTCTTTTATAAAATCACCCAGGAATGCAACATACTTTTGTGTGAGTACTCCCTGTTGAGTGTTTGCCGGTTGCTCTTCTCCCATTTCAAAAAAGATCTTATAATAACCCCGCTTTAGCTTTATGATCTTACAAAAGACAACCGGGGTATTTCCTCTTCTTGCTCCGCTCTCCGGACCTTTTACAAAGGGAGTTGGCTTTCCGAAAAAATTCAACCAGTATGCGCTTTTGGGATGACCGGGGTTTTGATCAGCAACTAAAGCCAATCCGTAAAGTTTATTTCGATAAGGGATAATTGCATTTCGCATATCCGTAGCAGGAAGTAATTCAGCTCCTGTTTTTGTACGGACCTTCATAAAAATTTTATCAAAGGCCTTGTTGCCGATGGGCATATATACTACGAGAAAAAGTTGTTTTATATTTTGTGCTACGGCCAGGCAGCCAAGTTCCCAGTTGAAATTATGAGCCAGTAAAAAGTGGCATTTTTTTCCTTCCTCATATAATTTATTACAAAGTGAATAATCTCCGGTGAAATGTTTATTAATAAAAGCAGGCGAAGCTGAAACAATTTTTATAACCTCAATAAAATTATCAGTGAAATTGAGATAAAATTGTTTTGCAATTTTTTTTCTTTCCTGGTCTGTCTTTTCCGGAAATGCCTGCAGTAAGTTGTCCATCACAACTTTTTTCCGATAACCAAAAACATAATAAAGAAGGAAATATACAAGATCAGAAAGAAGGTAAAGAACTCTTAAAGGCAATAATGAAACGGCATACAATAAGCCGTAAACGATGTGATACATAGGTGAGCAAAGATAAGAACCCTTCGCTTTGCTCATCGCAGACGGCTTCAAATGATGACGAATAGAATTGTTGCAGTACAATTATGCCCTTCGGGACTGCGTCCGCAAGTTTCAAATAAGCTTCGCTTATTTTCACTTGTGCTCTGGGTAAACTTTGCAACAGAAGATGATAAGAATTACTGAAGCCGATTACATATCCTTCGCTTCGCTCAGGACGACAAAATCACAACACAATATTCTGCACCAACTCACTCTTACCCGGATAATCAGTGTTGAAATGAAGCCCACGGCTTTCTTTACGGAAGCTTGCTCCTTTCACGATCAGATAACCAACGGTGATCATGTTTCTAAGTTCAAGCAACTGCGGCGACAAAGTACTTGTTTGATAAAGTTGTTCGGTTTCTTCCCAAAGAAGATCGAGACGACGTGAAGCTCTTTGCAAACGAATATC
>DATDCP010000491.1:0-3343 GCA_036524255.1 Chitinophagaceae bacterium | reverse complement strand
ATGATTATGCAAAAGGAACATCATCACGGAGTACAAAACTCGTACATGGCGGAGTTCGGTACTTACAACAGGGAAATATAAAGCTCGTAATGGAGGCATTGAAAGAAAGAGGTTTATTAAAAAAGAATGCCCCGCACCTTGTAAAAAATCAATCCTTCGTTATTCCCAATTATAAATGGTGGGAGAATTCATTCTATGGAGTGGGCCTGAAAGTGTACGATTGGATGGCCGGAAGTTTAGGATTGGGTCCTTCACAATTATTAAATAAAGAAGAAACACTTACTCTGGCCCCAAATCTTGATGAAGATGGTTTGCGTGGTGGCGTTCTGTATCATGATGGACAGTTTGATGATGCACGACTCGCTATTCACCTTGCGATGACGGCAGCAGATCACGGTGCAGTTATCATTAATTATATGAGTGTGAAAGGATTAATGAAAGAAAATGAAAAAGTATGCGGGATAATTGCAAAAGATAGTTTTGACGATAAAGAGTACGAGATAAAAGCTAAGGCAGTTATTAATGCGACAGGAATTTTTTCCGACAGCATTGCCAAAATGGATGATAAAAATGCGGAACCATTGATCTCCCATAGCCAGGGGATTCATCTTGTTTTTGATAAACAATTTCTTTTATCGGATACTGCGATCATGATCCCAAGAACGGATGATGGCCGTGTATTGTTTGCTGTCCCGTGGCATAATAAAATAATTATTGGCACCACGGACACACCAGTACCCTTGGCAAGTGAAGAACCTGTTGCCTTGAAAGAAGAAATTGATTTTGTGATGCAGCATATTCATCGCTACCTGAAAAAAGATCCCTCCTATAATGAGATACGCAGTGTGTTTGCCGGTCTGAGACCCTTAGTGAAAAGCAATTCGAAGATCACCTCTGCCATTTCAAGAGATCATCATATTTCTGTTTCTGATTCAGAATTAATTTCTATAACAGGCGGTAAATGGACAACATACAGAAAAATGGCGGAAGATGTAATGGAAATTGCTATATATAAAGCAGGGATGAATGAAAAGGAATGTGTAACTAAAAATTTACACATACATGGTCACAACGAAAATAACGATTATAAAGCTGCATTATATTATTACGGAACGGATAAAGGTGGAATTGAAGATCTGATTAAAAAAGATAGATCACTAGCTGACTTGATCCATACTTCATTACCATACATAAAAGCAGAAATTATTTGGGCCTTACGAAATGAAATGTGCATGACGGTGGAAGATGCGCTGGCAAGAAGAACAAGAGCATTATTGCTTGATGCAAAAGCCGCCATTGAATCAGCTTCGCTTGTTGCAAATATGATGGCCAAAGAAATGGGAAAAAACGAATATTGGATAAAAGAACAAATTGATAGCTTTATTTCTGTTGCGAAGAATTATCTTCCAACTTCAAACCCTAAACTTCAAAACTCAAACTGATTGCTTATGTCTCCTTTTATTGGCGAATTTATCGGTACAATGCTGCTCATCATTATGGGTGACGGAGTAGTAGCAAATGTTGTTTTAAATAAAACGAAAGGTAATAATGGCGGATGGATCGTTATTGTTTTCGGTTGGGCCATGGCTGTATTTCTTGGTGTATATGTATCCACAAACCTTGGCGGTAGTGGTCATTTAAATCCTGCAGTAACAATTGCAGCAACGGCATTCAACAATTTTGATTCCTCATTATTACCGACCTATATCCTTGCACAATTTGGCGGCGCAATCACCGGGGCAATTATTGTTTGGCTTGCCTATAAACAACATTTTGACAGCACCGATGATAAAGATGGAAAACTTGCGGTCTTTTGTAATGCGCCGGCTATAAGAGGATATGGATATAATCTTATCACTGAGATCATCGGCACATTTGTTTTAGTATTTGGTGCGTTGGCGATGTCAAAGCCAGCAACAACTCTCGGGACATTGGATGCATTACCAGTAGGTTTACTAATACTGGGTATTGGTTTATCACTTGGAGGACCTACGGGTTATGCTATTAATCCTGCAAGAGACCTGGGTCCTCGTATTGCCCATTTTATTTTACCAATAAAAAATAAAAGAGACAGTGATTGGGGCTATTCGTGGATCCCGGTTGTGGGACCGATCATTGGTGCATTGATTGCTGCTTATCTTTTTAAACTTATATAAAATGAATAAGATATTTTTTATCATCACAGCTGCTTCTTTTTTAAACTCAACAATTATAGCACAGGATGCTGAAACAAAATTGAAAGAAAAAGGAATTGTATTAACTACTCCCGGAAAACCAGTGGCCAATTATGTAAATGTTGTTCGTGTTGGCAATCTTTTATTTCTTGCCGGCAAGGGCCCAACGAAACCTGATGGCAGCAACATTACCGGTAAAGTAGGAAAAGACTTAACTATTGAACAAGGTTATGAAGCTGCACAATTAACTGCTATTAATCACCTTGCTGTTTTAAAAGCCGAGCTTGGCAGTTTGAATAAAGTAAAACGAATTGTAAAAGTGCTGGGCATGGTAAACTGTACTGAGGACTTTAAAGATCAGCCAAAAGTCATCAATGGTTATTCTGACCTGATGGTAGAAATTTTTGGCGATAAAGGGAAACATGCAAGATCAGCAGTAGGAATGTATGCACTGCCGTCAAATATTGCGGTAGAGGTGGAAGTTATTGTGGAAGTTGAATAGAAAAGCCAATCTAAACAGATTGGCTCATTATAATAAGACCGTGGTGAAGCTTAAATAAGTACCGCACCCCAGATGATAAATCCAATTGCTGCGCCGATCCATGCCCAGGTAACTCTTCCTTTCTTATCACCTTTTGTGATCAGGTAAGCGATCAGAACTCCTATTAAGGATAAGAACAAGCCCAGGGCCAAACCACTAAGACTAAAAGCACCACCTAAAGCCGCTTTATTGAAATATTTCTCAACCTTTTTTTTACTAAAAGTTCCGTCATAGTTAATATTTTTTTTCAACTCCCTCTGCTTCATTTTGAAAGTCACTTTCTCCCTGAATTTCATTTTTTTACCAGACAAATTTTCATAATCTTTTACGCTGATCTCAGACAATTCCATCAATGAGATCAACTGTCCATTTTTTCCAACAGGCACATAAACCTCAGTTGCTTTAATTGAAGGGTTTTTTGATGAACCAGGAACTGTGTTTGTCGAAGAGTAGGTTGCAGAAACAACTGCAATGAGCAGAAAAAGAATAAATGCTTTTCTCATAATCTGTGGTTTATGGTTAATTAATATAGTAATATAAAAAAAATATGGAGGCTAAAAAAATATTTATTTAAGGATCAAAACACGAAATGATCATGACATTGCATTCAGGATCTTATTGCAGGCTT
>DATDCP010000490.1:0-13039 GCA_036524255.1 Chitinophagaceae bacterium | reverse complement strand
AGCAAAGAAGTTTTTATCATCTGGGATGCCGATCCTACAGAATGGGCTCCGCAAAATCATAGTTGCGACCCCAATTGTGCTTATGATGGATTAGATGTTGTAGCACTTCGGAAAATTAAAAAAGGGGAAGAGCTGACGCTTGACTATGCACAGTTCCTGGATAAAAATATGGAACCATTCCATTGTAACTGCGGTTCTCCAAACTGCCGCGGTCTTATCATGGGAATTCCAAACAATTCAGTCACTCATCGTGAGTCAGTATTGGAAAAACAAAGAAGAGAATTGAGACTGAGATCAGGGCTTAAGTCAAACGGGCTACAGCGCCGGACAAGATAAAATAGTTTTTATTTTAGCTGTATGAAAACCATACGGCTTACCATCAAAGGAAAAGTGCAGGGTGTTTTTTACAGGGCAACAGCAAAAGATGTTGCCGACCTGACCGGTGTAAAAGGATGGGTAAAAAATCTTCCTGATAATAATGTGGAGATAACAGCAACTGCGACTGAAGAGACACTTCAAAAATTTATTAATTGGTGCAAACAAGGTCCGCCAAAAGCAAGGGTAGATGATGTGATCGTTGAAGAACTCGATCTAGAGGAGTTTAATGGTTTCAGGATAATCAGGTAACTTTCAAAAAACACTTTTCATACACAAGCCATCATGGATATCTGTCATCAAGGAATAATTATACTAATGAATTAACAAAATTCATTAGTATCGTGGAGTAAATTTGTGCCCCTGTTTTTACCATGGCTACCCGCAGCAAAAAGAAAGACAAATATTTTAAATGGGCAATACTTATTTTTTTAGTTGTTGCAGTCGCCGCAATTTATGGGGGATATGATTGGTGGAAGAATCGCAAATCCCGTTTTGTACGTTACCCGGCCTTTGGTATTTCTATTCCTGAGAATTATTTAATTCATGGTATCGATGTTTCCAAGTATCAGCAAAACATTTCCTGGGAATCAGTAAAAGAAATGAAAGTAAGAAATGTACAGCTTGGTTTTGTTTTCATAAAAGCGACAGAAGGGATCGTCAATACGGATCCTCAATTTAAAAGAAACTGGAAAAAATCAAAACAAGCCGGAATGATCCGCGGTGCCTATCATTTTTTTCTTGCAACAAAGGATGGGAGAGAGCAAGCACAAAACTTTATCAGTTTGGTTGATCTGGAAGAAGGAGATTTGCCACCAGTCGTGGATATAGAACAAACTTATGGAGTAAGCTCCGTCATATTGAAAAAGGAATTAAAAGAATGGCTGGAAGTTATAGAGAATTATTACAATATAAAGCCTATCATTTATACCAGTGTAAGTTTTTATTCAAGGCATCTCGGTAAAGAATTTAACAGCTATCCTTTATGGGCGGCGCATTATTATCAATATGATACTCCTCGTATAGATCGCAACTGGGATTTTTGGCAGCACAGTGAAGAAGGAAGAGTGAATGGGATCCTTTCAAAAGTTGATTTCAATGTTTTTAATGGTGATTCACTGCAATTCAGAAGCATTTTAATGCCCAAATAGTTTTACCTCTTTTTATATTGGCTTACCTTGTCAAAGATCAAACTGAATGTCTAATGTTTAGCATGGATCCCGAGGTGACAAAGTATTTCAGAAAGATACTCCGTTCACTTTTTGCTTTTTTAATGTGGCTTTTTATAAATGTTACTGCGGGTATTAAATTTAAACTGGCCTATAGCGAAAACTATTCTTCTTTCATTCACATACTTTTCTTTGTTTGGCTGGTTATAAGTCTTGTCTTATTACTTTGGTATTTGTATAGAACCTGGGGGTAGGTAATGATAGCTCCACATTAATTTTTAGTATCAAGTATCACCGGTGTATTTCCTTTACCCATAACAATGATCTTGGCATTTTGTGATGTTGCAATTTCTTTTAAAGCTTTAATTTGTTCGTATTGCAATTGTTGGTCAGTTAATCCCTGGTTGATGATCCGCTGGTAATCTGCAATACCTTGTGCTTCCACTCTTTTCCGCTCTGCTTCTTGCTTTTCTTTCTGAAGAATAAATTGCATTTTCTGCGCCTCCTGTTCCGCATTGATCTTTCCTTCTATTGTTGCTTTTACTGATTGAGGGAGAGTAATATTTCTGACGAGGAGTTGTTCAAGAAATAATCCTCTTTTTTTAAAGTCTTCGTCAATGCTTTTAAATATCCTGTTTTGAAATTCGTCCCGTTTACTGGAGTAAAGTGATATTGCATCATAGTAAACAGAATTGTCACGGATCTTAGTTCTTGTCAATGGCCTTACAATTTTATCTACATAAGTAACACCTGTTTCTTTTACCAGCCTTGGTGCATCGGCCTCTGTAAGCCGAAACAAAACTGTAAGATCAATTGTTACTTCCAATCCATCGGCCGTTAAAACCCTGATGGCGTCATCTGCTGCTTTTACACCTTCGTCGTGAACACCACTCATGGTATAGTTTTGAGTTTTAATGTCAAGACGGGTTACTTCTACCAATGGGTTTATCATATGAAGTCCACTTTGAAGAACATCGTTTTGCACTTTACCAAAAAGTTTTTTAACACCTACCTGCCCCGCATCAATTTGTACAATGGATCCCATCAATACGCCGATGACCATAATAACAATGCCTGAAATTTTTACAATTCCTGCATAGCGCTGGGCCGAGCCAGGATTGCGGCCAATGACGATACCAATGATAAGTACGATCATTCCAACAATAATAAGTGCCATAAAGAGGTTCTTTTGTTTTTTAATTTATAAATCAACTACTGTGATCTGAAATAACTACCCATTTGCCATTTATTTTTCTGAACACAAGAGTAAAATGGCCACTTGCATCTCCAATGGTTCGGGTTAAATAGTATTTGCCAGTTACGTGAAAATATTCAGAGGAAAGTTGTTCAACTTTAATAAGAGTAAATGTAAGCTTACCCATTGTGGCCGTGTCAGGATAATTCTTTTTATAATTTGCTAATGTATTTTTATAGCCATAGGTTACGCCAGATTTGCCAATAAACATTAAAGAATCATTTTCCCAATAGCCAACCATAAATGCGTCTATGTCGCCGCGGTTCCAGGCTGCATTTTGTTTCGCAAGTAAATTTCTTACTTCAGTCTCATCTCTTGTTTGGCTAAAAACGGAAAATGATATAATAGTTAATAAGGTAACTAATACAGATCTCATAAGTTTTTAATTGAACTTCAAGGTAGTCAAAAAGAGTTTCGAATAATAAAGCCCCGGAAAGATTTAATGATTGCAGTCGTTGATATGGCAATGTTTTGCCTCTCGGCAAAATTTCCAATTCATGTAATAGGCGAGTATGATGAGAATTGAGGATGGAATGATCAGCCAAATTATATTGTCGGAAAAAAAATGCTTTACTATCAGTAAAACCATCCCGGCAATAAATAAAAAGAGAGGGGAAAGTTTGTGATGATGTTTTTTATATCCATGCCAAAAAGTAAATCCGCCAATTAAAAGAGCGATCAGGATCATAGCTGCTTCAAAGTAAATATTATCAAGAAGGTTAATGCCGAATAACGGCAATGAACTTATAAAGAGAGGTAACAAGGCACAATGAATAGCACAAGCCAATCCTGCTGACACACCAAGTGCATTCCAATTGATCTGAATCTTCATGGACTGCAAAGATAGCTTCGTGCAACTATGTTGCAAAATATAATTATCTTTGTTTATCAAACCAGATCGGATCAATTCATGAGTAATTTTGAATTTAAATTATGAGCAGGAAAACCATTTTTTATATAGTTTTTTTCTTTTTGCTGGTCATTGGTTTTTATTATACGATGGGCCGGCTAGTACCTAGTTTTGGGAAATCAAAACTTGCACCTATCGGAAGGGTATTGCCTTTTGCATTTACTAACCAGGACGGAAAGAAAGTAACGGAACAAGATGTAGCGGGGAAAGTATTTGTTGCTGAATATTTTTTTACTACTTGTAAAAGCATTTGCCCGATAATGCATGCAAATATGAAAATAGTATATGAACGATTTAAAAATGAAAACGGCTTTCTTATAGTTTCTCATACTAGTGATCCGGCTACAGATTCTGCAGCAAGATTAAAAAAATATGCCGATTCAATGAATGTTGATACCAAAAAATGGATCTTTCTTACAGGCACGAAGGATAGTCTTTACAGGCAGGCCCGCCATAGTTATAAAATTGATGACCCCAATAATAACCCATTAAATAACGAAGTAGATTTTCTTCATTCCCAATATTTTTCACTGGTAGATAAAAATGGCATTGTTAGAAATATTTATGAAGGAAATGAAAGGAAAGATGTAGAAAGGATGATAAAAGAGATAGATGTTTTGTTGAAAGAAAAATGATTTTTATGATCACGAAGGTTCATGATATTCTTCGCCGCAACCAACTTAGTGTGACGGCAAGTCGTGAAAAGATCCTCAATCTTTTTTTAACCAATACTAGAGCACTTGCACATGCGGATATAGAACATAAAGCTGGTGAACGATTTGATCGTGTAACTGTTTACCGCACTTTACAAACCTTTGTTGAAAAAGGAATATTACATACAATTCCTACTGCTGACAATTCAGTAAAATATGCCTTATGTAAAAATGATTGTTTTGAAGGGCATCATCATGATAATCATTATCACTTTATTTGTTCTGTTTGTGGCAAAACTGAATGTCTAGAAGATTTTGTGATCCCATCAGTCAAGCTTCCGAAAGAATACCTCGCCAATAATGTTGAAATAGTAGTGAATGGTGTTTGCAGCGCCTGCCAGAAAAAGTAAGCCCCCGTGTGGAAACAAGGGGACTTAGGTTAAGGCTCTGATTAGTAGCTATGTTGAAATGCAATAGCTGCATTTACTTTTCTTGATGTAAAGTAAACCGACTAAACAAAATATCCAAAAAAGAGGCATACCACGTTTGTGGTATTTTGCATTATTCTTTTGTTAATGCCTGCATTTCTGCGTGTACAAACGACATTAAAGTGCCAACTACAGAAGGGGAAAAGTCAAAATGGAGCCCGGCAGACCTAAAGAGCTCTGGTAAAGTTCGAGTGCCGCCCTGGGCAAGAGCGGTTATATAATTATTAAGTGCCTGCTCTTTGTTTTCTTTAAACTGTTTCCAAAGGCCGATAGCGCCAAGTTGAGCAATACCATATTCTATATAATAAAAGGGTACTTCAAAAAGATGGAGTTGCTTTTGCCAAAAATACCTGCGGTATTCTTCTAAACCTGAAACATCAAGAACAGGTGAAGTAAACTCAGTAAAGATATCCACCCATTTATCTGATCTTTCTTCCTCAGTATGATTTGGGTTTTCATATAACCAATGCTGGAATTTATCAATAGTGGCTATCCATGGAAATATTGTGATCACTCTTTCAAGTTGGTGCTCTTTGGCTTGTTTTAATTCTTCTTCAGATTTGAAAAACACATGCCAGTTATCCATTGAGAAAAGCTCCATAGCCATACTTGCAACCTCTGCAATTTCCATCGGGTATTCTTTGAAAGCCGTCAATTCAAGATCATGAGCAAGAAAAGAATGAACAGCATGGCCGCCTTCATGTACCATCGTTGTTACATCATCCATTTGCCCGGCTGCATTCATAAAAATAAAAGGAGCGCCACTTTCAGCTAAAGGGCAATTATAACCTCCTGGTGCTTTTCCTTTTCTGCTGTCAAGATCAAGATGGCCCATTGCTTTCATTTTATTTAAGCAAGCACCAAAAAATGGGTTCAACTCATTAAAACATTCAATTGATTTTTGAACCAGTTCCTCACCAGTTTTAAAAGGATTCAAAGCCTTTTCATCTGCAGGATGAGCTTCCAGGTCCCATGGCCGCAATGTTTCTACACCAAGCCTTTTCTTCTTTCTTTCGTAGATCTCATTTACAAGGGGCAATATTTTTTCTTTTACCGCCTGGTGAAATTGAAAACAATCTTCAGGTTTGTAATCAAAGCGACCCATTTCAGCAAACTTATAATCGCGAAAATTAGCAAAGCCTGCATTTATTGCTATACGATGACGCTTTTCAACAAGAGATGAAAACAGTTTGTTTAGACTTTCTTTATCTTTTAATCTCCTGTCGCCAACTTTTCTGTAAACAGACTCTCTTAATTTCCTATCGTTATTCTCCAGGAATTTTGTTGCTTGTTGTAATGTGTATTCTTTTCCATCAACCTCAATTGTCATTTTGCCTGCAATGATGCCATATTGCTGCTGCATAACACTCATCTCAGCAAGGATCGGAATATTTTCTTCGCGGAAAAGATCAATGTGCTTTTTTACTGTGCGCAGGTATGTAAAAAATTTTTGTTGATCGAGTTCTTTTGTAAAGGGACAGCTAATAAGCTTTTTATTCAGCTTGTCAGCATAAGGCTGTGCTTTGGGCTGAATTTCCATCATGAAAAAAGTAAAAGCCTCTTCGAGTCCTTTATTCTCAGTATCACATGTCATCTTTATTTGCCGCCAGCAACCATCTTCGCTTAAAACAGCTTCCAGTTCACTAATGTCTTTTAACCATTGTTCCAGGTCTTCTTTTGAATTTAATTTTCTTTCAAGTAGATCAATGAAAAAAGGTTCAAGCTTTTCCCATGTAGTAACTGTAAAATCTTTAGGTAAAAAATGTCGGGAAAGTTTTTTTATATCGGCTGAATACATAATATGCTAATTTACTATTGTGCTAATATGCAAATCAAAGGCCAGCATCATTTTCACATTAGCAAACTATTGTTAACCTGGTTATTTATGTTTATTCGGATTTCTTTTTAGTAGCTCTCTTTTTAGGCTTTGCTTCAGCGACTGGTTCCTCTTTCACTTCTTCAACAACCTCTTCTGTTTCTTCAGGTAGTTCGGTGAGTTTTATTTCTACCTTATGTTTCTTTAATGACTCAAACCATTTTACCATCTTTTTCATATCGCTGCTGTACACTCTTTCAAAATCCATTTCGGGATAAACTTTTTCGAAATATTTTTTTACAGCATCATTATCCTTTGCATCTGGCAAGGAACCACCATCTTTTTCCATGGCATTAAAAACGTCTACCAGGTTCACATTGTCTCTTTGTGTATAAACCTCTATGCTTTCGAGATGAGAAAAATTATGTACACGGCTGGAAATGAATTGGGTTTTATTTTCATCAAGCGAACGGACAACAGCACCATCTCCGCGACTGCTGATCAGCTCAAATAATCCCGGAAGACCGGTAACTGCTACAAGTTTACTATACTCCATAAAAATTTAGAATTTGGGAGTGCAAGATAACCCGAAAACAGCAACTAAAATCTTTCGATTTATTTTTTATTGGACCGCCTGCTACGTCTTGTATTTGAATTAATTTACATCATAAAGGAAACCATTAAACATGAAAACAATACTCCTTTTTTCTTCGATACTCATAATAGCCCTTTCTAGTTGCAAGCAAACCGGCAACGAAGCACAAGCCCAAATCCCGGTAACATCGAGGGATACTTCTATCAAGCTGGGAGCATCCTACAGCGAAACATTTTTTGACAGCCTGCAAATGGAAAAATTTATTGGCAAACAACAGTTTCATGATTCAATTAAGAAAAGAATACGGAATTTCTATAATGCCCGCAATTACCAATACGCATGGTTTTTTAAAGAGGGCATGGCCGACTATGCCTCTTCTTTTTATGTTGCGTATAAAGAGTACATCAGCTATTCGCAGGACACTGCTTTAAGAAACTATTCATTTGAACAATTATATGATTCCTTGTGGAGCGGGAATTTTAAGTATGATATTAACGATAGCATTGTATTAAAGATGGAGTTGCTTTTAACCGGGCAATTTTTTCGTTATACCAGGAGAGCCTACCAGGGGAGCAACCAACTTGATGCACATGAATTAGATTGGTTTATTCCCCGGAAAAAAATTGATCCTTCTGCACTACTTGATTCCGTATTGTCCCGTAAGGGTTATAATTTAAAGGAACTCGAACCATTAAACCGTCAGTACGATCTATTAAAGAGCTATCTTCTTAAATATTATGAGATCGAAAAAAAAGGTAGTTGGCCAATTGCAAAACCCGGTAAGAAAAGCTATAAGTTAAATGATACTTCAGCGTTGTTGCCGCTAATTAAGAAAAGGTTGTTTCTAACAGGCGACCTGGTCATTGAGGATACAAGCACAATTTTTACAAAGGAATTAGAAGAGGCTGTAAAAAGTTTTGAGAAACGTTATGGATTCAAAGAAGATGGTATTATCACGATTTCGATTATAAATGAAATGAAGCGACCTATAGAAGAACGACTACAACAGATATTAATAAATATGGAACGGATTCGATGGTTGCCAAAAGAACCATCGACGGACTACTTGCTGGTGAATATACCGGAGTTTCGATTGCATGTATATGATAAAGGGAAATATAGTTGGAGCTCAAATGTTGTGGTAGGTACTGCAGCGAATAATACAGTGATCTTTACAGGTAATTTAAAGTATGTCGTTTTTAGCCCTTATTGGAATGTTCCCCCCTCAATATTAAAAAAGGAAATTTTACCAGGAATAGCAAAGAATAAAAATTATTTGACACGACACCACATGGAGTGGAACGGCAATAGTGTAAGACAAAAACCGGGACCATGGAACTCGCTTGGGCAGGTTAAATTTTTGTTTCCTAATACTTATAACATTTATCTACACGATACTCCATCAAAAAGTCTTTTTAATGAAGATAAAAGAGCCTTTAGCCATGGATGTATCCGCCTTAGTGAGCCAAAAAAAGTTGCACAATATATTTTACGGAATGATGTAAAATGGGATTCCTTAAGAATAACAAAGGCAATGAATGCGGGGAAAGAACAATATTATACTTTAAAAGAACCTATTCCTGTTTTCATTGGATATTTTACAGCCTGGGTTGACAGGGATGGGAAATTAAATTTCCGCGAAGATGTTTATGGGCATGATAAAAAAATGAAAGAAAGATTATTTGCAAAAGCAAAATAAATTGTGATGTGCTATAAAAATTGGTAATTAAAATAAAACAGGAGCTTGCTAATACAAGCTCCTGCTTTTGAAGATTTATTTATTATTTTTTTTACGCCTTAAACCAGCAAGCGAAATTAATCCCATCACACTAAGTGTTGCAACCAAAATTCCTTTATCTTTTTTAGGTTTGTTTTGAAGTGAAGGCGCAATAGATGCATATGATGCTTCTCTTGGTACATACTTTTCTCCCGGTTGTTCAGAGACTACATCCCAGTCACTGTAATTTTTTCCTGTTAAGTAAGTAAGCATTTCTAATTCATTTGCCCTGCGCTGTTTTAATTCTTTCAGGTATTTTTTTCCTGCTTCACAATTAAAATCCCCGGTTGCAGGATGAGTGATCACATATCTTGCCTGGTAATTATCTTTATTAGGAGTAACCTGGAACACGAGGTCCTGCGGAAATGATTTTCTATTATAACGAACATGCAATCTTGTAAAGTAAACATTGTCTGAGTAGTCATCATCATCCCAAACATCATCATAATTTGTCCAGTCACGATTGAGCCACCAAACTCCGGCCTGTACAAGATCCTGTGTTGAAGGCGCTGTTGCCACGCAAGGATCGCATTTCACAAAATTCTTCGGACTCACATCCCACGCATATTCTAACATGGCAAGCGCCTTACCTTCTTTATCCCATTGGTTTTGGAAGAGATTGGCATAAAAGTTTCCAAAATTATTTTTCACAAACAAGGGAATATTTTTTCCTGTCGGCAGAGATACAGTTCTGTAATTAGTAGTTTCTATTCTTCCTTTTTTTGTAAAAGCATACACGATCATATCCTGGTCGCCATCAGCATTCGCCATTCCTAAACGAATAGGTAACATGAATTTTGGAGATTTAAAACTAATTTGAATGGGACGAAGAAAATTGCCGGGAAGTTTTTTCTTTTCTGCTTCATTTACTTTGACCACAAAAAATTTCAGGTTGCTTTTTATATAAGGTTCCAGCACTTCGTCTGCGCCAGCAGGAATTTTATATTCATTTTCTTCCAACCATGTTTTTAAACCCGACGATTCTTTTGCGGAAAGAATAAGAATGTCATATTCGCCAACAAGATATTTGGCCTCGACTTTTACTCCGAGATCTCTTTTTTTCATTGAACTATATCCCTGTACTACTACTTCATTCATTGACATAGCTGGAGCCCGATCCATTTTATCATACTCATATCGTGCACAAGGGTTCTGATCATAATACTCTACCAATCTTGGCTTGCTGTATTCATTCAAAGTATTAAAGATGGACTGATCCACTACTTTAATATCTTTTTTTTGCAG
Source organism: Chitinophagaceae bacterium (assembly GCA_036524255.1). Lineage (GTDB taxonomy): Bacteria > Bacteroidota > Bacteroidia > Chitinophagales > Chitinophagaceae > VBAS01. The sequence continues at coordinate 2,756 of DATDCP010000490.1, read as the reverse complement.
CACAACCGGTACCGGAACCACCATTGCAAAATCTTTAAAATTTCCTTTGAAGTCATTGTACATGGTGATCACATTTCGATTACCATCTCTTACAAGTATCACCTGTGATGTTTTGTTTTTCAACGTACCATCTGCCTTGCTTACATAAAATCCGCAGAAGGCTGCAGCTTCGTGTGTTATCATTGCTGACAATAAGATGATCGCAGCTCCTTTTTTCATTATAGGCTTCATGACTATTTGTTTTATTTTATTAATTAGGTTGAATTGAATAATTGTTGATCTCCAGTGAAACGTTTTTGCTTTAAAAATTTTATCAAGTAGCGGGACTAATGGTGCGGCTGCGACAAGCACCCAAATGATCGTGTTGAATTTCCATTTAAAAGCGGCGAGATAAAACGAAACAGCGGCGATTAGCACAGCCCAAATAATTCTTGCAACTGGATGATTGGGAGAAGTTCTTGGATCACTGATCATAAAAAAGGTGAATAGCAACAAACTGCCGGTACTTACTGAATGAATAAAATGATCCATTGGCCAGCCAAGCACATAGACCTGTCGCCAATAGAGCAAACCAATAAAAGATAGCAAGAAGGCTAGACTGACATCTAATTTCTGCACTCTCGTTACTACAATCGTTCCGAAGGTGACAACACCAAAAAAGATCACGGCATTACTTCCCCATTGGCCGGGACTTAACCATGCATCTTTTGTAAGAAGTAATGTTGCTACGATACCAAACGCGGAAGGATTGAAAATGTGTTTTTGGTTAAACCGAAGAACATATTTTGAAGCAACAGTTAAAAAAGCAGCAAGTAAACTCACATACCAATCATTTGTTTTTAATAAAAGGCAAAGGCTCATAGCGCTAATAAGTACGCTGAAACCCCATCGATCAAATTCGGTTGGCCTTAAAAATCTTCTTGTCTTAATAGAATCAGCCATGTATTGAAATAATAAACATCCTCCAATACTGATTGTATAATGTCGCCAATCTGCATTCCAATGAAGAAAAAGAATTCCATAACTAAGAAAGATAGCCTGGAAAATTACCTGGAAATACCGGGGATCTAAAGCAAATGATAGTCGCTGCATAAGCATTCATTTGCTATAAAGATGTTGGGGCTGCCAGGATTACACAAAAGCGAAACAGGAAAAATTAAAAATAACTTTTATGGAATTATACATTATTTGCTTCGCCAAGTTGACAATTAGCTTAACTGGCAGATTTTAATTTGCATAATAGTAGCGATACTCAAAGCTCTTTCTTTGGTAAGAAATGCTTTTTCACCTTCAAATAGCTCATCAACAGATTCGTAAAAATACCTTAACCATATTTCAAAATGATGTTTTTGAAGTGGTGATTTTTGGTGAAGGATCAAATGCGGTTGCATCGCATTTTTACGGTACACATCATTTTGAAATAAAACACTGTCCCAGAAATTTACCAATATCTCCAGGTGATGAGACAAGTCGATCTTAGCCACATCAGTGAAAAAATAGCTGATAGAGTTATCTGCCAGGAGTTTATTGTAAAAAAGAGTAAGAAGCTTTAATAAATCATCTCTATTTGAGATATCCTTTTTCATTTAATCCGGGAACTGTGATTTATCAATATTCGGAATAATACGCAAGGCATTCTTGTAATAGATTTTTTTCAGTATTGGATCAGGTAATCCCATACCATACATTGCCCAGAATGCGTGATATTTTTTATGGTAAGGAAAATACTCATCTTCAGTTTCCAGCACTCGGAAATAGGTAGCATACTCTTCCGGCGCCCAGCTGTCTTTACCAAATAAGATCCTGTCCTGGTATTTTTCAAAAAACTTCTTTGCCGCTTTTGGTTGTCTTCCTAATTCGGCAATAATAGCTCCAAATTCAACGTACATGTTTGGGATCTCATCAAGTAAACTGCCAAGCTTTTCCAGGTTGTTAGGATACCAGCCAAAATGGGCATTGATAAAAATTGTTTTGGAATTTTTTCTGAACATGCGATGCTGTTCATCGATCAGTTGCTGCCATGGCGCCGGATCTGTATCACTTCGTTTGCGGCGATCATGTGTTGCAAGCTCTAGCCATCTTTCATTTTTATCATCCATCGGGTCCCAAAATGATTTTGGATCGGCAGTATGAATAAGAACGGGGATCTTTAGCTCAGCAGCTTTATTCCAAACCGGGTCGAGTCTTGGATCATCAACGGGAATGCGTTTACCGCTGATATCTTTCGATGACATGCCAAGACTCTTATAAATTTTCAAACCATTGGCGCCATTCTTTACGTCTTCTTCCAATTGTTTGGCTGCTTTCTCACCCCAGCCTTCTTCGCCAACTTTGCCGAAATCTACATTTGCAAAAACTATAAAGCGTTTCGGGAAATTGTCTTTGATGTTTTGTGCTGATCTTACAATATTGTTTCCGCTTTGCCCGCTCAAGTTCACCATCACTTTCATATTCAGCTTATCCATTTCTTTTATCAATCCATTGAGATCCATTGTTGGCATATTGAACTGGTGATTATGCACATCAATGAATGGAAATTTAGCTTTTGTTACTTTATGTTCTGGCACCACCAGTGTGGATGAAGGATTATACGATTCAAAATCCATTTTCTGACCCGACTGTGCACACGAAAAAATTGCAATAAATAAAGGAACAAGTACCGAAAGTTTTCTCATCTTCTGATATTTTAAGATTACAAACTAATGCATCATTTTCGAAATGACCAACCGCCTGTCCAATTAGTGATGGATTTATCA
>DATDCP010000489.1:0-2739 GCA_036524255.1 Chitinophagaceae bacterium | reverse complement strand
GAGAGGGATTCGAACCCCCGGACCTTTTGGGTCAACGGTTTTCAAGACCGCCGCATTAGACCGCTCTGCCATCTCTCCGGCGCAAAAATAGGGTTTGAAAAACTCTGAAAAAAAAAAATCTGATAGTTAAAGGATTTTATTTTCATAAAGCCATTGTCTTCCAGCAAAAGATTTGAAAAATAGTTCTCTTCTATATGCCTCCGATTTAGTTTCAAAAGACTCAAAATAGTGAAGTATAAACGGTTTTCGATTCTTCGTAGACTTAACCATCCCAGCATTGTGTTTAAATGCGAATATCAATATCGTGACAGTGGCCAAAATAATAGCCCTGATCTTTTAGACTTTTAATGATGTAAGTATGGAACAAGATTTAAGTTTCTACACAAGAAGTATCGCAGTTCCGGACCTTATGGATCAACGATTTTTCCACGGGATCCTGCGGACAAGACCGCCGCATTAGACCGCTCTACCATCTCTTGCACAGCATCCTGCGGACCGGCGCAAAAATAGCCTTGCACAGTTAATCAGCAAAATAGATTTTGAGTAAAAACGAAAAGCTCCTGATTTATCCAGGAGCTTATTTGCAACATCATAATTTGCTTCGTTACTTCGTTATTTTTTTTCCGCAGAGGGAGATTGTTCCTTTTGTGTTTTTTTTGCAACTGCTTTGTCAGAAAGTATATTGCTCAATGCAACTTTTACTTTGTTTTTAAATCCTGATACTACCATATTCTCTCCACTCATCAAAGCATTATAGCCGTCTTGTGCTACTTTTTTTGCATCTGAAAGTTCTCCTTCTTTTGCAATTTTTGATTGTTGCATATCAGCCTTATTAAAAAAGTCAGTATCAGTAGCCCCGGGAAGTAATGCTGTTACGGTGATCCCTTTATCTTTTACTTCCGCAGATATTGCTTGTGTAAATGATTGCACAAAAGCTTTTGTACCATGATAAACAGAATTGAGTGGCCCTGGCGATTTACTGGTAACGGAAGAAAGATTTAATATTTTCCCTCTTCCTTTTTTTAGCATGTCCTGCAAAAAAAGTTTAGTAAGAACTACAAGAGATGAGATGTTGAGTTGGATGATGGATAATTCTCTATATATATTTGTTTCCGAAAATTCTCCATACTGACCTTGTCCTGCATTATTCACTAATATATCCACGTCATATCCTTTTTCGCAGATCTCATTATAAAGATCAAAGGGGCTTTGCCTGTCAAATAGATCTTTGGAAATTATGAGAACATCAATCCCCAATTGCAACAACTCATTTCTTGTAATTGTTAAGTCCGCTTCATCTCGGGAAACTAGTATAAGATTATGCCCATTGGTTGCAAAAATTTTTGCAAGCTCATAACCTATACCGCTTGTTCCACCGGTGATCAGCGTATAAGTTTTATTTGTTTCCATGTTTTAACTTCAGCAAGAAACGTGCAACGATTTATTGTTCCTCTTCAGATTCAACTTTTTCCTCTTCTTCTTCATCTTCATGTTCTTCTTCTTCTCCAGCTTCTTGTGCTGCTGCCTGGTTCACATTCCATTCGGCTATTTCTGTAAGTTTTTCGTCAGCTTGTTTTTCCTCATCGAGTGTTTGATGCAAGATGTCAGCAGCTTCATCCATCCCCAGTGTTTTTGCAAGTTGCACCAAAGAACCATAGGTTGCAATTTCATAATGTTCTACTTTTTGCGCTGACATAATTATTCCGGCATCTCTTGTCATTGTATTAGGCTCTGTTTCTTCAATAACTGAATCACCTTCTTTGGTCAAGCCTTCCATCGCATCACATTTTTTTGCTTGTGCTTTTTTTCCACATATTTCAAATACGCGTTCAAGCCTTGATACATGCTCTTCGGTTTGGGCAAGATGTTCCTCAATTGCAGATTTCAATTCCTCTGTAGTCGCTTTCTTTTTCATTTTAGGTAATGTCTTTGTCAAGTGTTTTTCTGCCCAATAAATATCTTTTAAAGAATCAGTGAAAAGTTTATCAAGTTGAGAATTCCCATTTGCAGACCCATTTTCAGATTTTGATGACTTGCCATTTGAAGACTTTGTTTGTTTTTGACCTGAAGACTTGCCGGAAGACGTATTTGCATTTCTTGTCCTCCTTGTTCTTGCGGATGTTCTAGTGTTTGTAGTTGGCATAAAATAAAATTTAGTTGAATTATTAAAATTGAATGAAATGAAACAGGCGCAAACCTTATGCCACCGGGATAAACTCTAAAATCATGACTGAAGCAGTGCAACTTTCCTGATCATATACATAAAATTCAAGTTGGTACAATATTTATTAATTTAATTCTATGGCATTAACTCTTTATAAGAAGAAACGATCATTTAAGAATACTCCCGAACCAATTGGAGGAAAAGCTTCAGGTGCCGGGTTACGGTTTGTCATACAAAAACATGATGCCACCAGATTGCATTATGACTTTCGTTTGGAATTGGAAGGTGTATTAAAAAGTTGGGCGGTACCAAAAGGCCCATCTCTTAATCCGGAGGATAAACGTTTAGCCATGATGGTTGAAGATCACCCTTATGATTATCGAACTTTTGAAGGAATTATTCCAGAAGGAAATTACGGGGCAGGTACAGTGATCGTTTGGGATGAAGGAACTTATGAAGCTCTGGAAGGAGATAGTAAGAAAGAACAGGAAAAGATATTGCTTCAGCAGTTAAAAAAAGGCTCATTAAAATTTAAATTGAATGGAAGTAAACTTAAAGGTGAGTTTGCTCTTGTA
>DATDCP010000488.1:0-2660 GCA_036524255.1 Chitinophagaceae bacterium | reverse complement strand
TAATTCAAAATGCGATATGGATAACAGAAGAATTCGGCTTTGACGGTTTTCGTGTTGACACTTATAAATATTGTGATGAAAAGTTTTTAAACAATGTAAATACAGCATTGCTAAAAGAATTTCCAACAGTTACAACTTTTGTTGAGGCATGGGGGCATGATGTTCTTGCCAACGCTTACTTTGTTCGTAATACAATGGATCTTCCATTTAAGCATAATGCGATGGGAGCACTTGATTTTCCTGTTTGTGCTGCTATGCATAATAGTTTGACTCAAAAAGCAGAATGGACATCGGGAGTAAATGAATTATACTTAACAATTGCTAAAGATTTTGTTTACAAAGACCCTTTGAAAAACTGCATTTTTTTGGGCAATCATGACATGAACCGATTCTTTTCTGTGGTAGGCGAGGATATTGCAAAATTCAAAATGGGAATAGCAATGCTGCTTACTCTGCGTGGTATTCCTCATTTCTATTATGGCGATGAAATACTGATGAAGAATTTCAAGAACCCAACTGACCAGGAAGTGAGATATGATTTTCCAGGAGGTTTCACTGGCGATCAAACAAATAAATTTGAGGTATCGGGAAGGACGGTGCAGGAAAATGAGGTGTTTAATTATATAAAGACATTAGCTAATTATCGCAAAACATCTTCGGCGCTTAAAACCGGTAAAACGATGCAGTTCATTCCACAGAATGGGGTGTATGTTTATTTTCGTTATGATGAAAAGCAAACAGTGATGTGTGTGATGAATACTGGCGAACAATCTGCAACAATAGACCTTTCAAGATTTGCCGAACGTATTAAGGGTTTTACCAAAGCATATGATGTAGCAACAGGAGTTACATTCAATCTTGAGCCAAAGCTTACACTTGGTGAAAAATATTTACTGGTAATAGAATTAAAGAAATAGTTTATATAAAAATATTCCAGATGGATTGGCGGCCCCATGTTCCCCAATCTTTAGATACTTTTTCTACCGTTTGTTTTAGTTCTGCTGCAACTTTCTTTTTTCCTTTAGTTGGTGCGGCAATTATATTTGTGTTAACCCCGTTCACCTGCATTTTGGTAGCGATCCAGCTGGTAAACATTCTTGGGATCGTGATACCAAGGATCATTCCCGGTAAACCATGAATACCCATTGGGCCACCGCTTACTGTTATTTCATCTGTATAAAAAGCGAATACATAAACGCTGTCAAAAATAACAGCCTGCGCTTTTCTGCAAACAAAACCTGCTATCTCACGGGTTTCGTTTGGCGTAAGTTTCCAATCCAATTTCATTAAAGAATCAGAAAGTATATAGGTTTGATCAAAAACGAATTTTTGATTTACTCTTGTGTTGCTATTAAAATCATTGTACCAAACATTATCTTCTGCATTATTAGTACCCCAGGGCAATTTGTCTTTTTCATTCAACCGGTCATATTTGTAAATAGTTTTATTATCATTAAAAGTCAACTTATAATAGGTGGTTGAAAAATTGGGCATTTTATCTTTGAACATTTCTCCCCAAAAACTATCACCAAACATGCGATGATTGTTTATTCTTACTTCATATTCAATCATGCCGCTATTGATAAATTGCTGTGCATTTGCTGAAATTGCAGTTAGAATTATTAGTGAAGCAAATATCTTTTTCATGCGAAATATTTTTTAGTGATTAGAACATTTTTGTCGGTTTGCCATTCTTTGAAATATTCCATGTTGCTGTCAATAGCCAGAATCTTCTGAGCGTTTCATAATAAGTTTCAGTATAGCTATAGCTGCTGAAATTTCTGTTATAGCCCCGGTTCTGATCTAAAATATCATTTACCTGCAACTTTAATTCAAATTGATTCTCTTTAAAGAATCTTTTAATGAGATAGCCATTCCACGTAGTGAAGCTATTGGCATCAGGGAAACGTGGGTCTTCCTGACGGAATTGCAATGCAATGTCAGAGCCAATTTCCCATTTCTTTGCAAACGTTTTACTTCCGCTGCCATTTAAATTGATTGACCAATATTGCGCATTAGCACTTGTATTCACAGATGATCTGGAATCATTCCAGCTAAAGCTTGTTGAGAGCCATGCATTATATTTCTCCGGTTTGTAAGTATTTGTTGAAAGTCGGATACTGTAGCTCTTTGTAACGCTTATGTTCTTTACATTATTAATATATTCAACGCTACGGTTGAAATTATAACCAGGCCCAATACCATTTCTCCAGCCAAATCCTTTTATTTTAAATCCATAGTCGGAATAAAATCTGACATAATAATTTCCGTCGGCATTTACAGTACTGTAGGTTCTTTTTCCTGATGAGCTATCAACTAAACTTGCTTGCACAAAAGCATTATCAGTAAATCCAAATCCCAGGTTGGTGAACATACTTCTTTCTTTCAGTACATTATAGAAATTATAACCGGCATCAAAGCTGTGTCTAAACGACTGTTTCAAAAAAGGATTACCGAGATAGACATTCAATGGATCTGTATTTACACGGGTTGGCTGTAATTGTTCTAACGACGGAGCTGTAGTAGTACCATTGTAGTTAATACGAAGGCTCTCATTTGGTTTGAATTTATAAGTATAGTTTGCTCTTGGAATAAAATTCACAAAATTGTAATGAACAATAGTATCTCTTGTCAGATCCTTTTTTTCAAATTGGTTGAAA
>DATDCP010000487.1:0-5033 GCA_036524255.1 Chitinophagaceae bacterium | reverse complement strand
GCTTCGTCTTCCGCTTTCTTCTTCGCAGCTGCTTTTGCCGCTGCTATTTCCCTATTGATAATTGACGTGATAGCCTTTTGCAGGTCTTTGTCTTTTTTCTTTTTGGCCGTCAATTGTTTTTGCAGATCTTTTTCCTGTGATTTTAGTTGATTCAGTACCACATCTTTTTCTTTCTTCTGCCCTTCTAATGCTTTGGCTTGTTCTGTTTGATTTTGCAGCGCACCATCTTTCTGTTTCTTTTTGCTTAACTGATCCGTCTTCCTTTTTGCAATTAATGCCTGTGTTTCTTTAATAGTATTCACCTGCTGTTCACGATAAGTACGATAAGTTTTAAGATAAGTAACCCGCTTGATCGCATCATTAAAACTGTTTGCAGAAAAAATAAAATTCAGGAAATCATAATTACTCCTGTTCTTATACGCGTATACAACACTTCGTGAATATTGAGCTCTTAATGTATCCAATAATTTTGAAAGGCGATAGATCTCCACATTGCTCATGTAAATATCGTCATCGATCATACGGAGTTCCTTGCTGATATTGCTGATATATTTATTCTGCAATTTTATTTTCCTGTCAATGAGGTTGTATTGCCCGACGATCTGCTTGGTTTTACCTTTTAGCTTATCATACTCACCCTGGATCTGCTTGATCTCCTTTTGTATATCCTGCCTTTCTTTTTCCAACTGGGCCTTATCTTCCGTTTGGGCAAAAAGGAAACAAGCTGAGAAAACTAAAGCCAGGAAGAGATAGATTCTTTTTTTCATGTTACCTGCTGTTTTATGGTAAATCAATAAAGGGTTGGGATCATTTTAAAACGACGACCTGTAAATTAAATTTTATTTCTTATTTCTTTTTATAGTTTTTTGGCACTGTAAAAGGGTAACTTAACGTTTCATTAAATGCATATTGCTTGAAATTTAGTTTTACATCAAGCTTGGTTTTCTCAGTAACAGATACAGTACGGTTAGTTGAAAATTTCACCCCTTTTGTTGTTTCATAATCCGTGTAGGTAAGAAAGCAGGTCCTGTTTCTTAATATATCAACATCATCGAGCTTACTATGCAATACAAGATGATCGTTGTTATTCATTGAGATCAGGTGCCTGAACCATTTTCCCTCGCTTAGCAGGGAAATACTATTTCCTTCTGTGGAGTAAGAAACAATATTCGTATCAAGAAAAACAGGATTGCCGATAATCAATTGCTGCACGGTATGGAGATCAAGCGGCAATGCTGCAACTTCTGTTAAGTACTCTAAGGATCGTACCTGGTATTCTTTGTCCAGTTTATTTAATATGCGTACAGAATCTTTATCAATTAATACACGCATACCTTCTATTCCCAATGCACCATTTACCGATATCCAAATAAGACTGTCTTTTTTCATTCTTATAAAAACATTCACATCATATTTTTTTCCATCACCACCTTCATAATCTGTATTGATCTTTGCTGAAAAAGTTTCAAACTCGATCCTGTTTGCGAGAAGTTGATAATAGTTATCTTTTATAAACCTGATAGAATCTTCATGTGGGTCAGAAGTTTGTACCACTTCTACCGAATCTTTTTTTGTGGAAATTGCCGTTTGAATTTTCCTGGTAGAGCGACATGATGATACCAGCAATGCACCCGTAATTAATAATAAAATAAATCGAATCATATTATTGTTTTCCCGTATGGCCAAAACCACCTGCGGCCCTTTCAGTATTATTTAAAAATTCCACCTGCTCAAATTCAGCTCTTTCAGTTTTCTGAATTATCATTTGTGCTACCCGGTCACCTGGATTAATGACTTGTTCTTCTGCAGAAAGGTTGATCAATATTATCTTAATTTCTCCACGATAGTCAGAATCGATCGTTCCTGGTGTATTTAAACAAGTGATCCCTTGCTTAATTGCCAATCCGCTTCTTGGTCTTATTTGTATTTCGTACCCCTGGGGTATTTCAACAAACAATCCTGTTGGTACCAGGTTTCTTTCAAGCGGTTGAAGCGTCAATGGTATATCTAATGATGCCCTTATATCCATGCCTGATGATCCTTTTGTTGCATACTGCGGCAAAGGATTAGATGATGTATTAACGATCTTTATTTGTATAGACGTCATTGCGGCAAAGTTAAGCTTCAATGGCACACGGAAAGGGGCACATGTTACGAACAAGTAGTTAAACTTTCTGCAGCAATACAGAGGCATAAGCCATGATGCCTTTTCCTTTTCCTATAAATCCCATCTCTTCAGTTGTAGTTGCTTTTATTGAAACATCATTTTCTGATACACCGGTTAACGATGAAATGATCTTTCGCATTTCTGCAGTGTATTGTTTCAGCTTTGGCTCCTGCAGGCAAATTGTGCTATCGATATTTACAACTGAATATTCTTTTTGCTTAACCAGGATCATTGTTCGTTGTAATAATACTACGCTCTGAATATTTTTGAACTCCTTTGAATTATTAGGAAAATGAATACCAATATCACCTAATGAAAGAGCTCCAAGCAAAGCATCACAAATTGCATGAAGTAGGACGTCTGCATCGCTATGGCCTAATGCACCTTTTTTAAAAGGGATATTTACCCCGCCGATCCACAGCTCTCTTCCTTCTTTTAACTGGTGAAAATCAACCCCGCTTCCAATTCTGTAAGACATGGTAATTCTTGATTTATTCAAATATAAAAAAAGACGTCTCACCTTTGGTGAGACGTGACTATAAATTATTTCTTCATTTTAATTTGAAGTTGTTTCTCCACCTGAACCATCGAAGCTAAAATGCAATGAGAAACGCAATGTGTTAGATAAAGGATTACGATCAACACCACTTCCTGAAGGAATTAAATAAGAGAAATCAAGACCAAAACTTTGATATTTGATCCCCACACCCATTGTAAAATATTGTCTGTTGCCTTTTGTTTTATTCTCATAAAAATAACCTGTACGCAGTGCAAACTGATTGTTATACCAATATTCACCACCGACCGAGAAATAGAATTCTTTCAATTCTTCGCTCATTCCGCCAGGGGCATCAGAAAACGAAGTAAACCAACTGCTGACTACACTTTTGCTGCGATATTCCGCTAAATTAGCTGCGTCTTGAGTGGCATCACCAGTTTCCGCAGGTGGTGTTGGAACAAGTAATTTATTCACATCGAGTCCAAATGATATTTTATTTTGAGCATCAAATGCTTTTGTGTAAATAGTACCAAAACCGAGATTAGCAGGGAGATAATCTTTCTGATCAGCATTATCTGTATAAGAAATTTTCCCACCCAAGTTTGTTAGTGAAACCCCAAAAGCCAATCCAGTTCCTAGATCATTGTGACCTGAGTAATAATATCCCAAATCAGCAGCAACGGTGCTTGCCGCTTTATAAGAGTTTCCGGCAGCTACTCCTGCTGCTAAATTTGAATTTATATATCTTAAAGCAACGCCTAATCCTGATTTTTCTGAAAGTTTTCTTGAATATCCAAAATCAAATGCTATCTCTCTTGGTCTAAACGTATTTAAGTCATTACCGAGGTTATCAGTAAATTGTATAGTGCCAAGACTAAAATACCTTAATGAGCTCGACATAGCCGATTGCTCATCCAATTTATAAAAACCTGACAATGTAGCATGATAGACATCATTGAGAATATCTTTAAGCCAGGGAGTATATGATGCAGAGACGCCACCCTTACCAGTATTGAATACAACCTTACCCATATTCCAATATGCAGAATTAGCATCAGGAGAAACAGCAACTCCTAATTCACCCATGCCGCCTGATCTTGCATCAGGAGTAATTCTCAGAAAGGGAACAGCAGTAGTAACAGTATTAATTACATCACCAGAACTTTGAGCGTTAGAAAATTTAGCTAGTCCTACAAAAATTAGAATTGTAGCAGTCAGTTTAAATGCAGTCGGTCTCATTAGTAAGAGTTTATGAAATTTGTAAATATATAGGAATTTTAAAAAAGCTGATTTTGACAAAATTTTGGTCTCTCATCTGTCTCAAAAAATCACCAGTTTTTCGGTCACAGTTCGGGGTTTAGAACCATCACAAAAAACTTTGATTCGATACACATATACTCCCCTTCCAATTTTATCGCCGAAATCATCTCTCCCGTCCCAATCCACATAAGAACGATTTCCATATATGTTTATTGTTTTTTCAATGGTTTTTACTACCCTGCCAGTTAGTGAAAATATGTGGACTTGTACGAACAGATCCTGGCCTGGTTTATTATGTTCAAACCAAAATTGTGTATTGGTTGTGAAGGGGTTAGGATAATTAAGAACATGGTCGATCACCAGTTCATCATCATTCATTACCGTAAATTCAAGTATAAACTCCGATGAATTATTAAGCACATCCCATACTTTTATTTTTAGCGAATGAATTCCGGGCTCTAATTCTGGTAATTGAAAACGGGCAAACCCTTGCCCAAATTGATCAAGATCAGCTTCGTAATAATTATTCAGATCAAATATTTGATTGTTGTTATTATCCAGCATTGCCGTGATGTTATGTCCAATACCTGTACCTGAAGTATTGATGCCTGAAGAATCAACTAGTTTTAAGATCAATATTGGTTTTTGATTGACAATACTCCCGTTCACAAATTTTTCATCATTTAACCATGCTTTTATTTCTGGACCATTTTTGTCATTATCAACAGTTGATGCTGAACCGCCAACTATAAAATCATTAAAAAGATCACTGCCATCTTTGGTTCCATCTTCAGCATAGTAACTTATTTTACCATGGCCGTATTGATAATTGATATCCTTGGGCACTTTAAATGAAAAACTGAATTTTCCATTGGTAACAGTAGCTTTTCCTTTGAACAAAATATTCGATTGCTGCTGAAACGAAGTCTGTTGACTTCCCGCATCATTTGCCTTCGTTGTGATCGTTTGAGGTTTATCAAAAACAACCGAGTAAACAGTCCCATTTAAAGTTGAAAGAATTAAACCATTATTATCTGTTACTTCACCCTCCATCACTACTTTTTCTCCGGCTGATAATGTATCTGTTCTTACGAAAGGATCGAATGA
>DATDCP010000486.1:0-2692 GCA_036524255.1 Chitinophagaceae bacterium | reverse complement strand
TTTATCTTGTTGTTGATATTGGACCCGACAATTCATTAAAAGGAAGATTTCGTAATAAAGCCTGGGCAAAAACGATCGCAGAAAAAACAGGAGAAACTCCCGTTGTATTTTATAACTCTTATCAACGGACATCTTTATTTTGGTTTTATAGCGGTAAGCCATCACATTCTCATAACCCTTATTGGGATCGAAAAAGCAATTATAATTTCTGGCCAACCGAAAGCAACCTGCTCGGCAAAAAAGTTTTTGTTGCTGATATCTATGGTATCCATACTTTTTCAGATTCAGTAAAGACTAGAAAAGGGTGGGTGGGATTGACTTTTGATAGTATGTATGCTGCATTAGAGAATATTCAAATCATATTTCCCGGTAAACAATTAGTGGTCGATGATAAATCAAAGACAATTTTACTAAAATGTAACAGAACTCTTTCACGGCAATACCGGTATTTTCTATGGTCTCATAAAGATTTAAAAGTCGACTTGTTTGCCGGAGTTTTTAAAAACAAAGATTTGGTGAAAGAAATGAACACAGGCATAAGGATTCACGAGATAGTTGATTCAACAAACGATTTTGCCCTGTCTTTAAATTTTGAAAATATTCCTACGGGAAAATATATACTACGCTTTGGAATTAAATCAAAAGACTACCCGATCACACATAACAGTAATAACCTTGAATTGATCATAAAATAATTTACTTTTTTGTTTTTACGGACGTATTAGTATCAATGATCTCCTGTAGTTCTTTATCCCTCTCAAGATTATTCATTTGCTGCATGACCCTTTGTCTTTTGCCTGCCACATAATTTGATAATGGCTTGACAGTATAATTTTTTGGATTGGGCAAACAAGAGGCGATCGTTGCTGCCTCCATTCTTGTTAAAGATGCCGCGGGTTTATTGAAATAATACTGTGACGCGGCTTCAATACCATAAATCCCTTTGCCCATTTCAATCACATTCAGGTAAACTTCTAAAATTCTTTTTTTCCCCCAGATCAATTCGATCATAAAAGTGAAATAGGCTTCAAGTCCTTTTCTAAATTTGGTTCGTCCCTGCCATAAAAAAACATTTTTTGCTACTTGTTGACTGATCGTGCTGCCGCCGCGGATCCTGTTTGGTTTTTTCTTGTTGTATTCCGTTGCCTTTTTAATACTCTTCCAGTCAAACCCGCTATGATCAGGAAAAAGCTGGTCCTCTGAAGCGATCACAGAAAGTTTTGCGTTATAAGAAATTTTTTTCCATCCAACATAATCTCTTTTCAATCCATCGCCACTTACCCAGCTTAACAGTTGTGTTATCGTGATCGGCGGGTCAACCCATTTAAAAAGTAGTATGCAAAAAAGTTGGAAGAAAAAAAGGAAAATGAAAATTCGTTTGGTCCATTTCCAAACCTTTTTCAAAAAAATCTTTGCCTTCATTGGGCTGCAAAATAACTCTTAGATCTTATCTGCGTAAAAAATCAAGCCCCAAAGTAAGATAACGCCAAATCCAAGCAATACAAGACCATTAATGCGACTGAGTATTTGAATATTGTGGGGTGTAAGTTTTTTCCGGATCTTTTGGGCCATCATTACTTTTAAAAGATCTGTTGCCAGTACAAATGCCAGGCAGGTAACAAATGCAATGATGCGGTTCTCTATTGTAAGAGTGATAAGAGTTGTAGATGTCGTAAGCCAGAAAATAAAAACTGCCGGGTTAAGGGTATTCATAAAAAACCCCGAAAGAAATGTTTTTACATAATCTTTTTTACTGAGGCTTATAACCTGCACTCCGCTATCATCTACTTTTACTTTTTTGAAAAATATAAAATAGACTCCCATTGAAATTAAAAAGGTGCTTCCAATAATGCCAATAAAATTCTTGTGTTGCACCATATAACCAAATACTTGTGTGAAGACATTGCTGATCAGAACAAGTACAATGTCCGAAGCAGAAACTCCCAATATAAATGCGATACCACCCCGATGCCCGTTATTAAGACTTTGTTTAATGATTGAAAAGACAATAGGGCCAACTGATATTGTCAGCAACAAACCAAGAGTAATTCCTTTTAGAACGGCTTCAAACATTAGTAGGATCTTGTTGCTAAATTTAGACTTTATTAGTTTTTATTCATGGCTCCATGCCAAACTCTTTTTACAATTATTGAAAAATATAATTTGGCTGAAGAGCAATTGATCCACGTATTTAAAATGTATGATAAAATGTGCGGGGCTAATCCGGCGAGCAAAAACTTATTGTGTTCCATTTTCTAAAAACTTATTCCAGTCTTCGAGCATCTTGCCTTTCATCACCCTCGGAAATTTATGCTGGCTGCCAAGTTTTCCTTTTAGCTCCATAAACTTCATAAATCTTTCTTCGGGTAATTGTTCAAGAAAAACTTCTTTTAATGCACTGTCTCTTTCGGTAGCATAATCATCATTCAGTTTGCGCAGATGCTGATCAATTTTATTTTTTAATACTTCGGTATTGCAGTTATCATTGCTTGCTATATACCATTTGTGTGCAAAAAAACTTTGATACGGGAACCCAACCACCGTGTATTCGGGAATGCTGATATTTAATTCCTCGCTTACAAGTTCGATTGCTTTATTCATGTTCTCAACACTAAGATGTTCGCCGGTGAGACTTAAGAAATGTTTTGTGCGACCCGTGATCGCTACTTCGCAATGTTCAATATCAACAAAT
>DATDCP010000485.1:0-22154 GCA_036524255.1 Chitinophagaceae bacterium | reverse complement strand
GTAGGGTTTTTACCACTGAGTTGCTGCCGGCGATATAAGTTTATAAACGAAATCAACGACTATGCAGAGTTTCCGCACTGAGTTAGAGAATCCGATTGTTGAAAAAGATATTCTTGAATTAGAAAAAAAGATCCGTCTTTTTCGTGAAGGGAAAATGGATGAAGAAAAATTTCGCAGCCTGCGATTGGCTCGTGGTGTATATGGTCAACGCCAGCAAGGTGTGCAGATGGTGCGTATCAAATTACCTTATGGTAAAATGACATTAGCACAATGGAAACGCATTTCTGATGTTTCTGATGAATATTCAACCGGCAATCTTCACTTAACAACAAGACAGGATATCCAAATACATTTTGTAAGTCTTGATCGTACTCCTGAAATGTGGAGTGAATTAGAAAAAGATGATGTGACCATCCGTGAAGCATGCGGTAATACAGTTAGAAATATAACAGCATCAGATATAGCAGGCATTGATCCTGATGAGCCATTTGATGTTACTCCTTATGCGCATGCAATGTTTGAATATTTTCTTCGTAAACCTGTTTGCCAGGAAATGGGGCGTAAATTCAAAATAGCATTTAGCAGCAGTGAAAAAGATACGGCTCTTGTATTCATGCATGATCTTGGTGTTATTCCAAGAATAAAAATTATTGATGGCAAGGAAGTAAGGGGCTTTAAGGTTGTAGTTGGTGGTGGACTTGGGGCGCAACCACATCTTGCAATTGCTACTCATGAATTTTTAGAAGAAGATCTGTTGATCCCCTATCTCGAGTCTATATTAAGAGTTTTTGATCGACATGGCGAACGTAATAGTCGTCATAAGGCAAGAATAAAATTCCTGATTCAAAAGATAGGTATTGATGCATTTAATGAACTGGTAGTTGAAGAACAGTTAGCATTGACGCAGCAGCGGTATCATGTAGATGCTTCACTGCATGCAAGTCCACAGTCGACAATCGACAGTCAACAGTCTGTGGACTATGGACCGTTGAACGTTGACCCATTCAGATACCAACTCTGGAAAGCCACCAATGTCTTTGCTCAAAAGCAACCGGGCTATTTTGCAGTGTATGTTCGTGTAGCGAATGGGAATATCGGTTCACATACCAGCCGCCGGCTGATCGAAAAATTAAAAGATGTAATTGCAGATGATGTTCGTGTTACCATTAACCAGGGGTTACAATTACGTTTTATAAAACCCGAACATCTTGAATATGTATACAGTGTTTTAGATGAGGAAGGTTTTGCCGCTGCGGGTTTTGGAAGCGTTGCTGATGTAACAAGTTGCCCCGGCACTGATACATGTAATCTGGGTATCAGTAATAGCACAAGCACTGCAATTGCTTTGAGTGAAGTGATCGAAGAAGAATTTCCAGAATTTTTATACAATAAAGAAATTGCGATCAAGATAAGCGGTTGTATGAACAGTTGCGGGCAACACGGGATGGCTTCTATTGGTTTTCATGGAAGTTCATTGAAAGCAAAAGGACAAATCCTTCCGGCATTGCAGGTTTTGATCGGTGGCGGTGTTTTAGGTAGTGGTGAAGGTCGCATTGCGGATAAAGTATTAAAAGTACCAAGTAAACGTGGACCAGATGTAATAAGAGTTGTGTTGAACGATTATAAAGCCAATGCAACAAACGGTGAAACATTTTTGAATTATAGTCAGCGTAATGGCGAGAAATATTATTATAACTTATTAAAACCATTAGCAAGTCTTGAAACATTACTTGCCGAAGATTATATCGATTGGGGACAGGAAGAAAAATTTGCAACTGCAATTGGTGTAGGTGAATGTGCTGGTGTAATGATCGATCTTATCTCCACGTTGATAATGGAGGCCGAAGAAAAAATTGCAGCAAGTGAAGACTGTTTATCCAATTCAAAATGGGCGGATGGGATCTATAATGCCTATGCTGCGCAAATACATACTGCAAAAGCATTATTACTGCAACAAGGCGTGCAATGCAATACACAACACGGTATATTAAAAGATTTCGATACACATTTCAGCGATAAGGGATTATATATACCAGGAAGTTTTAAGACTTCGGTAATGTATATGAATGACGTACCACCTTCAGAATCTTTTGCTAATGAATATTTACAACAGGCAAAAAGGTTTATTGAATTTGCAAAAGTTTTTCGTGAGCAAACTGTGTTGGCAGAAAAATAAAAAGTTATTGGTCCTTAGGTTTCGATTTAACTACCTCCAATTATAAATTTTTCTGTACTCTGCCAGCCATTGCCATAAAAAGTTACCAGGTATTGCCCTCTGTTTAAAACAGGAATAGCAACTTGTGTAGTACCTATAATACGCCAAGATCTTTTGCCATCACCTGTTTGCCATCAAGAGAAATAATATTCATGCGCTGAACAGGAAAAGCCATTCGCAGGTTAAGCGTGTTTCCTTCCACGATGGTTGGATAAATTTTAACTGGTGCAATATCAACTCCCCCCAGTAAAAACTTCATCGAGCTAAAAAAGTGGCCATCTTTTTTTTCCATCTTAATACGATAAAGGAACGTCCTGGTATCAAGTGTATAGTGTTTCAAACTATAATCGCCTTTAAGTGGTGTTAATTCGCCGGCTGACTGATAATTTATTCCATCGGGACTATATTCAACTATAAAACGTCGGGTATCTTCTTCTGCAACAGCCGACCATTGTATCTGATTATAGCCATGCATTTGAACTGCACTAAATTTATAAATTTTAGCCGACACATATTGTTGAGCAGCTATCTCAGGATGTGTATCATCTTTACCTGCAATGATATTTTGCTGACTGTAAGCAGAATTCATAAAGGTGGAAAATCCTGCTATGATTGGAAAGGTGGCTTTTACTAATTGTAAAATCACTTTCCGCATAATTGTAAGCTTTTATTACTATAAGTAAGACAAATACAATGCCTGTCCGAAATGAAATGATTTAAAACTTTTAATCGTTGATTTGTAGTAAGAAACAGCACCTATGATGGTCATATTTTTTAATGTATGCCAGACAATGTTGCTACTATTAAACTTCCGTTGCGACGCTCCGTTCATCGTTCAGTTCTTTACTGAACAATAGCGTCGCAATCCAGCCATAGCGAGATAAAGGGTCCCATCTACCGGCTCTTGTGCTTTTGTAATTCTATTGAGCATCTTAAAGGACCACTTTATCCTTCAAATAAGCACTTACTATTTTACAATAATAGTTGGCACAGTTTTTCTATAAAGATTAAAAAATCAACTATGAATAATTTCTGGAGATCATTGATCGCTGGCTATGCCGGATGGAAATGGGGAGGAGGCTGCCTTGGTGGTATTGTTGTCTTTATTATTGTTTTTTGGTTGCTTGGTTATATAAATTGCTAACCCATGGCAGGTTAAGGGTTGGTAAGACTTGTGTTGATATTTTTTCTCATAATTAATAAATGAATTGCGATCACGGCGGGCACGGTAGTGACAGGATTTTTGCCCGCTGTGGTTATTTTTTTATAAAAATGCCAATAAATAATAATGCATTCGTCTATCCCTGCAATTAAAAAAAGCACTCTAAAAAAATTGGCGCAGGATCCTGTTGCTACGGCTAAAGCGATACAACTGGTATATGTAAACAGCAAAGACGAAGGGATTGAAAGAGCAGGTGCAGGAAAAGGTTTTAAATATGTGTTTCGTAACAAAATCGTAAAGGATAAATCAACATTAAAACGCATTCGCTCATTGGTAATTCCTCCCGCATGGAGAAATGTCTGGATATGCCGGATCGCTGAAGGACACCTGCAGGCAACCGGCCTGGATGTACGGAACCGAAAGCAATATCGTTACCACCCGATGTGGAATGAGCTGCGCAACAAAACAAAATTTTATCGCCTGCCGGAATTAGGAAAACTGTTGCCAGTTATTCGTAGGAAACTTGATGCTGATCTTTCATTGCCAGGTTTGCCAAGAGAAAAAGTGCTTGCTGCCGTGGTAAGTTTAATGGAAAAAACAGGCATCCGTATTGGAAATGAGTTTTATGAAAAACTTTATGGGTCATTTGGGCTTACGACATTAAAGGATAAACATGCGGAAATAAAAGGGAACAAGTTGAAATTTTGTTTTCGTGGAAAAAAAGGTGTTGAGCATACGGTATCATTAAAGAGTCATAAACTGGCGAAGATCGTACAGAACTGTCGTGATATCCCTGGCAAAGAATTGTTTCAATATATAGATGAGGAAGGTAGTCGTCAATCCATTGATTCCGGAATGGTGAATGAATATATCCGGAAACTTGCCGGCGAAGATTTTACTGCAAAAGATCTGCGTACATGGTGCGGTACATTAGCGGCATTAACAGCAATTTCTGAAAATGGTTTAGTAACAGATGGCGACCCAAAGAAAAAAGTAATTGCAGTATTAGATAAAGTGTCCGAACAATTGGGCAATTCAAGAACTGTATGCAAAAAATATTATGTGCATCCTTCCTTGCTCGATCTATACGAAAATGGTAAGCTGGATAAATGGTTATCAAAAAAAGATAATACTGCTAAAAATGAAAACGGTTTGTCCCCGGTCGAAAAAACGTTGGTGAATATTTTAGAGAGTCTTTGACCATGCCTGCCTGAACTTTTACTACCTGTTACTATCCTTCTGGCACGTTTGCTGCATAGGTAAAATACCGCCCCACTAAGCAAACAATGAGCTTATGAAAACTCTTTTAGTTTTTAGTATCATTTGTGGTTCCCTGGTTTCTGTTGCACAGCAATCCCCCGATTCGTTAAAAATTAACAACGACATTACATTGTTTGCAGACAGTGCAAAAAAATTATATGACACTGCAGATAAAAGGCCCCGTAATACTTACGGTGATCTATTGAATGATGATCCAAAATACAATCGCAAATATTCAGTTGGCCTTGTCCTGGCAAGAGTGACAAGTTCCAATGTTTTTGGTTGGGCTTACAGTCGCTACGTAGCTAAAGAAGATTGGGCAAGGATCAGTATTCAATCATGGAAAAATAATTTCAAAAAAGGATGGGAATGGGATACCGATGGATTTGGAACAAACTTTATTATTCATCCTCGTGCAGGCAGTGATTATTTTAATGTAGCCCGCAGTAATGGTTATAGTTTCTGGGGCTCATATCCTTTTGCTTTTTTTGGAAGTGCCCAATGGGAATGGTTTGGTGAGAACACAAGGCCTTCAAAAAATGATCTGCTCACTACACCAATCAGCGGCGCTTTTTTAGGCGAAGTATTATATCGTATCAGTTCAAATATTCTTGATGACAGAAAACGTGGGCGATCAAGAATATGGCGGGAAGCGGTTGCAGGTGTCATAAATCCCACCAGGGCATTGAATCGTTTAACGCAGGGAAAAATGTCGAGAGTAACACCCTATGATGTTTATCAGCAAGAGCCTTTGAATGTTACATTAAGTGTGGGTGCACACAGGGTAAACGTCAACAATAAATTTGGAACAGGCAGCACCAATGCAATTGTCAATTTGCAATTAGATTACGGAGACCCATTTGAAGTAAGAAGCAGGAAGCCTTTTGATGTTTTTCGCCTGAGATTAGAAGGTCGTTATGGTGATGACAGAAGAATTATTGACAATGTGCTCGGCTATGGGTTATTGTTTGGAAAAAATATCATAAAGGAAAATAACGGAATGCTTGTTGGGATCTTTCAGCACTTTGATTACTGGAGCAATAAAGTTTTTGAATTGGGAACTCTTGGTTTTGGGGTGGGTATCATTTCAAAAATGAAATTTAGAAGACATTCAAATCTGTATTCAGGTTTGCATATCGCGGCTGTGCCATTAGCGGGGAGCATCACAAGATTTGGGGTTAATGCTTCTGAAATCCGTGACTATCCTTTTGGCGGCGGATGGCAAGGGCGGATCGAAGAACGATTAAATATTGGAAAGTGGCTGAGTCTAGGGTTCAATGGTTACTATTACTGGATACATAACTACGAAGGTTCAAATGCAAAAAGCCACGTTGGTATTTTAAAACCGTTGATTACTCTTCGCATTATTAATAATGTAAGTATTGGTTTTGAGCATCACATTTATTATGATAATCGTTATATGGATGACGGTAATGAACTGCGTTTGGAAAGAACAGAGCAAAAAGTTTATTTACAATTCTTTTTTGAGGATAAAAGAAGATATGGAAGATATCATTGATCGCAGCTAAATGACCTTGGTGTCAACAATGTCCCCAACCTGTGATTGCAAATGGATCATTTCTTTTAACGCTTCTAATTTTTGTTTAAGTAATTTTTTTGCCATTTCGTCTATTAGATTCCCACTCTTATCGAATTTATTTTCAGCCTGTGCCACCAGTACCTCAGGCTTATATACGGGTTTCATATCTAGATAAAGAAATACATTGTGAAAAGCCAATTGCATTCTTGTTGTTCCCCATAATCCTGTTGTCGCACCAATCACCGCTACAGGCTTGCGCAGCAGTGGGGAATCTTCTCCCCTTGATGCCCAATCGATCGCATTTTTCAATCCACCAGGAATAGAATAATTATATTCTGGCGATGAGATAAGAATTCCATCTGCATCGGATAACATTTTTCGAAAATGTTCCACCGCTTGGGGCCGTTGTTTAGCTGCCGGCAGGTCGAGATCGGCATTGTATAAAGGAATATCTTCTATTGAAATAATTTCCATGGAAACATCGGTGGGCAATAATTGCGCAGCAGCTTTTAAAAGCATGGTATTATATGATCCCTTTCTCAAACTTCCTGACATACCAACAAGTTGAATATAGTCACTCATAAAATGTTTTAAATCCATGTACAAAAATTATTCCCGTAAAATGGGACGGCACAAACCTTGTGCTGATGAATTATAAAATAAGTAGTTATGATCAGGAAACTAAAATCAGGTGAGTACAGGCTTTATTCAAGAAAGAAAAATCCAAAAACAAACAAGCGAAGGAATCTTGGCACTTTTACATCTTTAGCGGCCGCACAAAAACATGAGCGAGAAGTGCAATATTTTAAGCGTCATTAGTAGCAACTTCATTTTCATTTCTCTTTGGATTGAGTTTTGCAATTTGCAGTACCAATGGATGCCTGGGAAATTACCACGTTAATAATTGCCGAAGTGTTGATTACACTTGCCTCTTTCTCCGCTATTATTGCATTAATAGTTTTTTCAATTCGCAAACCTATACGAAGGCATAAGCCTATTGAGATGCGGATCTTTGACAAGATCAAACCTCATGTTAACGCGGTTAACAATAGGATCATGTTGTTTATTACTTTCTTGGGCAAACACCAGTTTCTTATTCCCGCAAATCTTATCCTGATCTTCTATTTTTTACTTGTAAAAAAACAAAACTGGTTTTCCATCCGGGTTATTACAATTGCTATAAGCAGCTTAGTGTTGATGTTACTACTGAAACAACTATTTCGGCGTAAACGTCCTCTATCCCCATTACTAAAAGCTGCAAGAGGATTAAGCTTTCCAAGTGGTCATGCGATCATGGCTGTTACGTTTTATGGATTATTGATCTACATTTTACAACACAGCATTACAATAGACTGGTTAAAATGGTTTGCTATAATTCTTGTGCTTGTTCTAATTGTATTAATTGGATTTAGCCGAATATATCTCCGGGTGCATTATGCAAGTGATGTTGCAGCCGGTTTTATTATTGGTTTATTGTGGCTATTAATTTCTCTTGCAGTTTTAAAATGGCTGGAAGGGTATGTTACTTCACTTTAGAATTCATTTTTCTATGTCATGAAAAACTGTTCCGGCTTCGGTGTTGTTGAACCAATTGAATTGTTCATGTAATTTGACTACATCGCCGATGATAACTAATGAAGGTGAACTGAAAGCTTTTCCTGCAAAATCTTTTGCGCAATCAATTAATGTAGTTGTGTGAACTTGCTGATGAATAGTAGTTGCCTGTTCAATAACTGCTAGTTTCATGGCAGGCTTTTTAGAATATCGCAAAAGTATTTCTGCAAGATCACAAATGTTTTTTGCCGACATGTAAAACACCAACGTATCCGCAGAATTAGCAAGATGTTTCCATGTTTCAGGATTATAGTAACTATTAGGATTATAAGTGAGGAATTGAACGCCTTGTGAATGTGATCTTGCCGTTAAAGGAATTCCCGCATAAGCTGATGCCCCGGATGCGGCCGTGATCCCTGGAATGATCTCAAAAGGAATATTCTTTTCTGTTAATGCATGCAATTCATCCAATACATTGCTAAAGAAAGCAACGTCTCCGCCTTTTAAGCGTAACACTTTTTTTCCTTGCTGTGCATGTTCAATAATCAACGTGGTTACTTCTTCCTGCGAAAAAGAACTATCATTATATCCTTGCTTGCCTGCAAATAAGATCAATGCAGCTTTTCTTGCATGAGTTGAAATAATATCAGGATTTACTAAACGATCTGTAATGATGACCTCTGCTTCAGTTAATCGCTTTTGTAATTTCAAAGTAATTAATTCTGCATCACCAGGACCTGCACCAGCTAGAGTAACAAACCCTTCGTTATTTATGTTTAGTTCTGTCATTGTAATTTGTTTTCATAAGTGATCAATTGTGAATTATCAATAAGTCCGATGGACATTTATTTACTCATCATTCACGATTTAATAAGAACTGCTGCAACTGTACTATTGCTTGTCTCATCAATTAAGATCGCACTGCCATTTTCACTCAATGTTTCATAACTATCATATACTAACGGAGAAGCGGTTTTAATGGTTGCTTTCACCACCTCGTTCAATTTTACATTGCCTTCAACAGGTTGCCTTTGCAAACTATTTACATCCAATTTGTATTCAACATTTTTTACAATAGCCCTTACCTGCCGGCTGTTATGTTGTAATAAATATTTATTTCCGGAAATAAGCGGTTTATCGTCAAGCCAGCAAAGCAATACTTCCAATTCATTTTTAACTTGTGGAATATTATAAACTTTAACTATAGAATCGCCACGGCTGATGTCAATATCATTCGCTAATTGCATCACGGCGCTTTGTGGCGCAAAAACCTCTTCTACTTCCTTACCGGCGATCTCAACAGAAGAAATGGTCGCTTCAATATCCTGTGGTAACACCTTTACTCTATCCCCTTTCTTATAAACACCACTGATAACTTTTCCAGCATAGCCGCGATAATCATGCAGGTCTTCTGTTTGCGGACGAATGACAAACTGCACCTGGAATCTGGGAACGGTAAGGTTGATATCACTATCCAGTTTTACATCTTCCAAAAATTCAAGCAGCGGTTTTCCGTTATACCATGTAATATGAGTTGACCTGTCAACAATATTATCACCATCCAATGCACTGATTGGAATATAAGTCACATCTTGCAAACCCAATTGCTTTGCCACTTCACTGTAATCAATCACTATATTATTAAACACATCTTGTGAGTATTCCACCAGGTCCATTTTATTAATTGCAACGACAACATGTGGAATCTTTAATAATGATGCAATGATCGAATGGCGACGTGTTTGTTCAACGACTCCTTGTCTTGCATCGATCAAAATAATTATCAGGCTAGCATTAGACGCCCCTGTGATCATGTTACGGGTATATTGAACATGCCCTGGCGCATCCGCAATAATGAATTTTCTTTTTGGAGTGCTGAAATAACGATAGGCTACATCAATTGTGATGCCTTGCTCTCTTTCTGCACGAAGTCCATCAGTAAGTAAAGCAAGATCAACTTCACCATTCTCTTTATTCTTTGTCGATTTTTCCAAAGCTTCTAACTGATCGATCAAAATATTTTTACTGTCGTATAGCAAACGACCGATCAAAGTGCTTTTACCATCGTCAACGCTGCCTGCTGTTATAAATCTTAATAAATCCATATTAGTATTTTAGTCGGAAAGACGGAAAGTCCGTAAGTCCGAAAGAAAAATTTTAAACTCCGAGAATGATTTCTTTTCAAAGTCTTCCGGTCTTACGGACTTTCCGACTTGCGGTCTTTATTTAAAAATATCCATTCTTCTTCCTATCCTCCATCGCTGCTTCGGTTACTTTATCATCTATCCTCGTTTCACCCCTTTCACTTATTCTAGTCGAAATGATCTCATTGATCACTTCATCCAATGTTGCCGCGTTCGATTCCACAGCTGCTGTACACGTCATATCACCTACTGTACGATAACGAACTTTTTTTGTAAGCACTCTGTCATCATCTGCAGGTTGCACAAACTCACTGATCGCCACTAACTGTCCTTCGTGCTCGATCACTTTTCTTTCATGCGCAAAATAGATAGAGGGTAACTCGATCTTCTCATGACGTATATAATTCCATATATCCAATTCTGTCCAGTTACTGATAGGAAACACTCTTACATTTTCCCCTTTATGAATTCTACCGTTATAAATATTCCAAAGCTCGGGTCTTTGTAACTTTGGGTTCCACTGTCCAAACTCATCTCTTACGGAAAAAATTCTTTCCTTAGCCCTGGCTTTTTCTTCATCACGCCTTGCACCACCGATACAACAATCAAATTTGAATTCTTCGATCGTATCTAACAATGTATATGTCTGTAGCCAGTTGCGGCTTGGAAATTTTCCTTTTGGTTCAGTAAGGCTTCTTTGGTTGATAGTGTCTTCTACTTTTCTTACAACCAACGTTGCTTCTACTTCATTTACCAGTTTATCCCGAAAGTCTAATGCCTCAGGAAAATTATGGCCTGTATCTATATGTACTAAAAGAAAAGGAATTTTACCTGGAGCAAAAGCTTTTCTTGCCAAATGGACCATTGTAATTGAATCCTTACCTCCGCTAAATAATAAAGCAGGCTTTTCAAACTGCGCTGCCACTTCACGGAAAATGTGAATGCTCTCCGATTCTAGTTCTTCCAAATAATTGAGGTGATACTGACTCATGTTTCTATTTATTAGTCTACTAACTTGGTGGGTTGATATTTCTAAAAAAAAGCTAATAGCTTTAATTATTATCAACTTTATTTTATTACATGGTTTTCTGATTCGGTTTCCGCGTGAATATGCAAGCCACATTCCTTTTTACTATTGTCTTCCCACCACCAGCGGCCGGCACGAAAATCTTCGCCCGGTTTGATCGCTCTTGTACAGGGTGCACAGCCGATACTTACAAACCCTTTATCATGTAAAGGATTGTAAGGAACATCATTCCTGCTTACATATTGTTTTACTTGTCCCCATGTCCAGCCAAGTAAAGGATGAAATTTTATAATTTGGTTTGCTTCATCCCATTCAAGCATCGGCATATCATGCCTGTTGTTACTTTGCTCGGCACGAATACCCGTGATCCAGATCCTATTTCCCTTTAATGCTCTTTGCAAAGGTTCTACTTTTCTTATATGGCAACACTGTTTCCGATTTTCCACTGATTCGTAAAAACTATTTGGTCCTTTTTCGCTTACAAACTCCTGTAATGAATTTGCATCAGGATAATAAGCAGAAATAGTAAGTCCGTATTTTTCAACGGTTCTGCTCCATGTTGAATATGTTTCCGGGAAATTTCTGCCGGTGTCGAGTGTAAAAACTTTTACCGGTAATTTATTAGAGGCAATGAAATAAGTGATCGCCTGGTCTTCCAAACCAAAGCTGGTGGAAAACACAACCTCTCCGGGAAAGCGACTTGCAAGAATTTGTAATTGCTCTGCAATTTCTTTTCCCTTTAATTCATTCAATAATTCACTTACCAATGCACTCATTTTATTACCTGTTTAGATCTTTTTACTTCTTATAGCAGAGCGACATCGTTATTATAAATTCGGTTGCGGTGTATAACGTAAATATGGCTTTACGATCTTTACACCTTTTTGAAATTTCTTTTGCGCATCCTCAGTTGTTACTGATAATGCGACGATCACATCTTCACCATGATTCCAATCAGCCGGAGTAGCTACGCTATATCCCGCAGTCAATTGTAACGACTCCAGTACACGCAACACTTCGTTGAAATTACGTCCCGTTGTTTGCGGATAAGTAATGATCAGTTTTATTTTTTTATCCGGGCCAATGATAAACAAAGAACGAACTGTTTGTGTTAATGATGCATTAGGATGGATCATATCATACAATAAAGAAACATTCCTGTCTTCATCTGCGATCAGGGGAAAATCAACCGTACAGTTCTGTGTTTCATTTATATCATTACGCCACCCGATATGTTTATCCAAAGGATCAACACTCACAGCAAGCACTTTTGTATTTCGTTTTGCAAATTCCTCTTTTAATAATGCCGTTTTACCAAGTTCAGTAGTGCATACAGGAGTATAATCAGCAGGATGTGAAAAAAGAATACCCCATCCATTGCCTAAGTATTCGTGAAAATCAATTTCTCCTTCGGTTGTTTGTGCCTTAAAATTAGGCGCATCATCACCAAGACGTAGTCCCATAAAAAAGGTTTTTAGTTGAACGACGAAGATAGGCCAATTGCCCTACCCTACCAACCGGGTAGACTGCTTTTGGCAAAATTATATCATGGCATGGAAGCGAGGTCTACAAGTGTTCGTTTCTCGAGTACATTTAAAGTGGCATCCCTCACTTCGATCATAATATCATGCAAGGCACATCTCTTTTCATCACAATTTTTACAACGTTCATAAAAATAAAGACTTACACAAGGGAGCATAGCAATTGGCCCATTTACCTTCCGAATTATATCTGCTACTCTCACTTTAGCAGGGTTTTTTACTAAAAAATAACCTCCTCCTTTTCCCTTTTTACTATCTAGCACTCCAATTACTTTTAATTCAAGCAAAATATTTTCTAGGAACTTAAGAGGTATCTTTTTCTTTCTTGCAATTTCAGAAATGAGTACAGGCCCTTCCTGGTACTTTTCGGTAAGGTAGGACAATGCTTTTAATGCGTATTGTGATCGTTTAGACAGCACTTCTATATAATTTCAAGAGTGTAATGAATGGGTGAATTTTTTTGCAACATGGCTGATACGCCACAATATTTTCCTAATGAAAGATCGATCGCTTTTATCACTTTGTCTTCATTCTCTTTATCGGTCTTCATTTTATAGGCAATATAAATGTCTTTATAGACTTTAGGGAAATCTTCTGTTTGTGCCGCTTTTACTTCAATTGAAAACTCAGTGAATTCAACTCTCATCTTTTTTAAAACATCCACAACATCAATACCTGAACAGCCGGCAAGTCCTGCTAATAAAAGGGCTTTGGGGCCAAAACCGTGTTTACGACTTCCATCAATTTTTATCGTATTGTGATCAAGACTGCTTGTGAATTCGTGATCTTTATGCCATACTGTGTGTGTTACTGTCATACGTGATGCTTTTGATCCTGTAATACATTTTCCAATGCCCAGTCAATTCGTTTTTCAAAGTTATGTTTTCGTTCGTTACAATTTTGTTTATTACACACTTTGCATGAAAATGGGAGGCAACCATCTACATGAACAAATAATTCGACTGATTGCCCGAATTCCTGGCGAACAAGAGATGATAACGCTTCGACTTCGGCATGGGCTTCATTTACATTCAAATACCATGGAACTGTCAGGTGACAATCAATATGCAAAATTGAACCATATTTGATCACACGAAGATTATGAAGGTCTACCCAATTCTCTCTTTTGTTTTTATTTAACAGGTCAACTATTTTTTTCAATAATTCCACATCTGCCTCATCCATTATACCTGCAATAGACTTGCGCAAAATTTTATATCCTGTATAAATAATTATTACACCAAAAATGATCGCTACAACAGGATCGATCCATTTTAATCCCGTAAAATAAATTAATATTAATCCAACGATGATCCCGAATGTAGAGTAGCTATCGCTTTTTAAGTGCTTGCCACTTGCGATCAATGCTAATGAATTACTATTCTTTCCTTTTCTTTCAGTCACCAATCCGACAACAAAATTGACGACAGCTGCTGCGGCAACAAGGTAAATTCCGTAATCAAGTTTTTGCAATTCTACCGGTTCAATTAAACTTCTTACGGCCTTATAAATAATAATAGCTCCTGCAGATGTGATCAATGTTCCTTCGATAGCGGCTGAAAGAAATTCTGCCTTGCCATGGCCGTAAGGATGATCTATGTCACGGGGTTTTGCCGCAACGTACAAACTGTAAAGTCCAATAAAACCTGCAGCAACATTTACAATACTTTCCAGCGCATCCGTAAGGATGGAAACAGAGTGTGTAAGATAATAGGCAATAAATTTTGCGATTAGCAGTATTACTGAAATACCAGCTACCCACTTTTGTAATTGTAAATTTTGTGTTTGTACTTTCAAAAGCTCACCGATTATAACACTGCAATATTATCCTGTTCTTTTGAAAAGAGTCTTGATTTTTCTCCAGCTTCTGAAATAGAATTCTTTATTCATCAGGTTTGAATCCCGCATAGCTTTATAAGTGAGAAAGAAACCAACAGGCAGTAGGAAAAGTGTCGCCATCCACATTCCTCCAAAAGCAGTCATCACATTTTCTTTTGCATATTTTTCTCCTGATGTATTAAAAAAAAAGAAGAACATAAATAGCAAAATAGCAATAACAAGAGGGGTTCCGAGTCCCCCTTTTCTTATAATAGAACCTAAAGGCGCTCCAATAAGAAACAAAACAAGACAGGCTAATGATAAGGTGATCTTTTTATGCCATTCGATCTTATGTAATCGAAGATCTTTTTGCCTTACCCGGAATTCTGTATTGGCGATCTCAGCATTCATTGTAATTGAACCAACTGTTGCACCTGCTTTTTGGTTAACCGTAAATAAACAGCTATCAGGAATTAATTGTTCAAATTTCTTTACAGTATCTTTTGTCAATACCGGTTTCGTATAACCGCTATCCAGGTACTTTGAAAAAGTCAAAGAATAAAATATGTCCTGTTTTGCTTTTTTTGAATATTGATTCACTTCCCTTTGAATTGAATCTATCGCTTTTGATAATTGCCGCATACTTTGCATCCGGTGATTCGTTCTGTTTACTGTGTCAGAGGTCCGCTTCTGCAAACCAAGAGAGCTCAGATCAAATTGCTTACTGTACTCCTTAAATCCAATCCGGATAAATTCGGTATTCTTCGCATACCTGTCACCTTTTTCCTGGTAACGCCACCCATCTTTTAAATTAAACTCCAAAAATCTTTTGTTGCCCGTTGTACGCATGATGCCGCTGTTCGCAATAATAAAATTATCCTGCAGGTTATTCGGACCTTTTTCATAGATGATCACATCATACACAATACTGTCGGCTTCTTTCTTTCCGATCTTAATTGAAAATCCTTCTATCTTATCATAGAAAACTCCTTCTTGTATATCAAATGCGGGTTTTGACCAAACAATATCCGCTAATAATGTTTGTGATTTCAGAACAGCTACGGGAATAATATAATTTGAAAACATAAAAGCTACTCCGCATATTAAAAAACTAACTACAAAAAGAGGACGCATAAATCTAAGCAGCGAAATACCTGAAGCTTTTACGGCAACCAACTCCATGCTTTCTCCAAGATTACCAAAGGTCATTAATGAAGAAAGCAAAACTGCAAGAGGTAGGGCAAGCGGGACCAATGCGGCGCTTTGATACCATATAAATTCAAATATAACTTTTGTAGAAAGGCCCTTACCAACAAAATCATCGATCCATAACCAAAAAAATTGCAAAATTAAAACCAGCAGTGTAACAAAAAATACGGCAATAAACGGTCCGATGAACGCTTTGATAACAAGTTTATCAAGTTTCCTAAACATAAATTATACTCTTATGAGCGAAGCCAGTTTGCAGTTCTTATTTTTGACCAATGATACAGCAAACAAAAATACAGTTTTTGCCGGCTGAGATGGAATTAGTATCAAGTCCTGATATTATTTTAACAAAGAATGCCATTTTGCAAAAAATAAAATCATTCTTTGAAGAGGTGCAGTTGAAACAACATGATATTTTAAAAAAATATTCATCTCAATTACCGGAAGAAGTACTTAAAATTTCACCAAAGATATCAAGAGGAGAAAACTATAAAGGTTTACCATGGCTTGTTTTGGATAACCCCCGGCATTTTCAGCACAATAATATTTTCGCCATTCGTACTATGTTTTGGTGGGGAAACTTTTTCAGTATCACACTTCATTTATCCGGGAATAATAAAAACGATCTCTTAAAAAACCTAACCGATCACGTTTCGATCTTGGCAAAAAGCGATTTTTTTATATATAATGGGACAAAAGAATGGGAACATGATATTGATCCTGGTTCTTATAAAAAATTATCCGCAATCAATAAAGACGAATTACAAAAAATATTTTCAGCAAATAATTTTTTGAAACTGGCAGTAAAATTTACAGTTGAATCCCTGGAAGCTGTTGAAGAGAAACTGTTGAGGAATTATGAACTATTAGTAAAATGCTGCTGTTAATTGCTACCAAGACGATGAAAAAGTTCTTTCACCTGGTAATTCCAAACCATACTTTGGTCTTTGATCTCTTTCTTTTCTGCAAAATCTTTTATAACAAGAATTGTCTGGTTAGTAACTTCTGATCTTTCAATTTTGAATTCAAAGAATTCTTCTTTGGGAGCATGAAGCCAATGAAATCTTATGAACTTGTCTTGTTCTTTTTCCAATACTTCTGCTTTCTCAATTGTACCATTCCATGTAAAACTGAAAATATTATCTCTATCATCAACTCTATCCGCAAACCATTCCTGTAATCCTGCTGGTGAAGCCAGGAAATCATATAAAATAACAGGCGAACATCTTACGGGGAATTCTAAAGTGTATAACTGTTTTGCCATTCTGTTTATTCATTAATAAGGTATTCAACTCGTGCAATAATAAAAAATTAATCAGTCCCTCAAAGTATTTTCCCTATTATTTTTCCTAGAATCCTTGTTTATTAAGATATGGGGAAAATAAACCTACTAATGCTTCGTTAATACCTTATCAAAGAATATTTTGGACGTATCGCTAATTTGACTAAATTGCTTTGACGTTCAATACGTTCTGAGGATCAAGAAAAACTGTGAGGATTTTTTGGGTAGCAATTACCAAAACTAACCAATATTCTTTTTTACCCTAAAAAACCTAAACACCCAATATACCTATGAGCATGAGGCAACTCAAGATCACGAAGTCGATTACGAATCGTGAATCTCAAAGTCTGGAAAAGTACCTGCAGGAGATCGGCAAGGTAGAATTAGTTTCCCCCGAAGATGAAGTAAAACTGGCTCGCCTTATTAAACAAGGTGATCAAAAGGCTTTGGATCGTTTGACCAAAGGCAATCTTCGTTTTGTGGTATCTGTTGCAAAGCAGTACCAAAACCAGGGGCTATCATTACCTGACCTGATCAATGAAGGCAATCTCGGCCTGATAAAAGCCGCCCAGCGTTTTGATGAAACCCGTGGTTTCAAATTTATTTCCTACGCAGTATGGTGGATACGTCAAAGTATTCTACAATCATTGGCTGAACAAGCCAGGATCGTTCGTCTGCCATTAAATAAGGTAGGGCTCACCAACCGTATCCAAAAAACTTACTCGCAACTAGAGCAGCAGTTTGAAAGAGAACCTTCTACTGAAGAAGTTGCTGAGGCATTGGAGATGGATATTGAAGAAGTAGCCGCTTCAATGGGAATTTCTTCAAGACATGTAAGCATGGACTCTCCAATGTCAGAGGGGGAAGAGAATACTTTGCTGGATGTACTTGAAAATCCAAATGCTGAAAAAACTGATGGTGACCTTGTTTATAATCAGTCGCTGAAAACCGAAATAGAAAGAAGCTTAACTACTTTGACTGAAAGACAGAAAGAAGTGATCTGCTTTTTCTTCGGAATTGGTGTTGATCACCCTATGAGTCTTGAAGATATTGGCGAAAAATTCAGCCTGACAAGAGAAAGAGTTCGTCAAATTAAAGACAAGGCTATCACCAAATTGAAAACAAATACACGTTGCCAGATTCTCAGAACTTATTTAGGCGCATAATAACTAAAAAACAGAAATACTGAAATAAACTTCTACACCTTACTAATACTTATCTTTGCGACTCTTAAAAAGTGAACTTTTAAATAGGTTCACTTTTTGTTTTGTGTAGTTTGAAATTTTATTACCATGTTCAATTCATTACAGGAAAGATTAGATAGCGCCTTTAAGAACATTAAAGGCCAGGCAAGAGTTACGGAACTGAATGTCGCTGCCACACTAAAGGATATCCGTCGTGCCTTGGTGGATGCTGACGTTAACTATAAAATAGCCAAGGATTTTACTGACCGGGTAAAAGAGAAAGCCATTGGTGAAAAAGTTATCAATGCTATAAGCCCCGGACAATTGATGGTGAAGATCGTGAAGGATGAATTGGCAGATTTGATGGGTGGCGAAGAGGCGGTTTTCAATGCAAAAGGAAGCCCTGCTGTTATCTTAATTGCAGGCCTGCAGGGTTCTGGTAAAACAACTTTCAGCGGCAAGCTCGCAAACTATCTTAAAACAAAGAAAGGCCTCTCTCCTATGCTTGTGGCGGCTGATATTTATCGTCCGGCTGCGATGGAACAGTTAAGAGTATTGGGCGAACAGATAGGCATTGATGTTCATATTGAATTAGAAAGTAAAGATGCCGTTGCAATTGCGCAGAATGCAATTAAAGAGGCAAGAAGCAAAAACAAAAATGTTGTTATTATAGATACTGCCGGTCGCTTAGCTATTGATGAAGCGATGATGACCGAGGTATCAAACATTAAGAATGCTGTCAATCCCCAGGAAATATTGTTTGTTGTTGATAGTATGACGGGGCAAGATGCGGTGAATACTGCAAAAGCATTTAATGATCGTCTTAATTTTTCGGGAGTTGTTCTAACAAAACTTGATGGTGATACTAGAGGTGGTGCGGCGCTTTCAATCAAATACACAGTAAATAAGCCCATCAAGTTTACCAGCAGTGGTGAAAAGATGGATACACTGGATGTTTTCTATCCAGAAAGAATGGCACAGCGGATTTTGGGAATGGGTGACATTACAACACTTGTTGAAAAAGCCCAGGAACAGTTTGATGAAGAACAGGCAAAAAAACTCGAAAAAAAGATCCGGAGAAATAAGTTTGATTTTGCCGATTTCAAACAACAACTTGAGCAGATAAAGAAAATGGGAAACATGAAAGACCTGCTTGGCATGATCCCGGGTGTTGGAAAACAAATAAAAGACCTTGATATAAACGAAGATTCTTTCAAAGGCATCGAAGCCATGATCAACTCAATGACAAAGGCTGAAAGAGAAGATCCGGATCTGATCGACATGAGCCGTAAAAAAAGAATTGCAAAAGGCGCCGGCAAGGATATTTCAGAAGTAAATGCTTTTATGAAACAGTTTGAACAAATGCGGGATATGATGAAGGGAATGAATAAGGCAGGGATGTTTGGCGGAGGAAAAATGATGCCGGGAATGAAAAGATGAGTAGAATTATTATGGCCGAACGGAGCGTCGCAACATCAGCCCAACCGGAGTTAATTTGCCGGTCAACAAATAAAATTTCTTCTTATTGGCATTTTCCACTTTCGGTCTTATCTTCGCCGTTCCGGTGTCTACCGGTGTTTTAAACAATATTGTTAACGACATTAAATTTCTATTTAAAATGTCAGTAAAGATCCGACTCCAACGTCATGGCTCAAAAAAGAGACCCTTCTACTTCATCGTAGTTGCCGATGCACGAGCTCCCCGCGATGGTAAATTCATTCAAAAACTTGGTACTTACAATCCGCTGACTATGCCAGCTACCATTCAATTGGACAGGCAAAGAGCATTGGACTGGCTGAACAAAGGTGCTCAACCCACCGATACAGTTCGCCGTATCCTGAGTTTCAAAGGTGTATTATACCTGAAACATTTGTTGCGTGGAGTTACGCTTAATCTTTTTGATGAGGCCACAGCAATGGACAAATTCCAGAAATGGTTCAGCGAACATGAAGCGCAAATCAAAAAACGCCAGGAAGACGCAATGAGAAATCGTCGCGGCGGCCGTAGGCCTCACCAGGGTGGACGTCGTCCCGAAGGTCGTCCTGAAAGAAGAGCTGAAAGCAGCGGTGGCGAATAATAAGCACTATCCCATTTTCTGAACTAACTGAATCCTCTGAGTTATCGGAGGATTTTTTATGCTCCCAACATCAATGCTACTATTAGGCTTTACTTGCGTCGCACTCTTTTACCGCAATATTTCTATTGACCAAGTGCACAGAGAAGCAAGAAGTCTCTCTGTGATCCTCCGTGCTTCTCTGTCTCCGTGGTTTTAAAAACAAATAAAGAACTCTAACGTAAATTCGCCTTAATTCATATATGAAATACTTTAAAGCTGGAAAACTAGTCGCTGTTCATGGATTGAAAGGAGAGTTAATCTTAAAGCATGAACTCGGTAAGAAATCATCATTGAAAGATGTAAAAGCAATTTTTATTGAAGACAAAAAAGATTCTTTCTTTCCCTGGTTCATTGAAACTGCCAAAGCAAGATCAGCAGATGAAGTTTTATTAAAGCTGGAAACAATAGATACAAGAGAAGCTGCAGCAAAAATTTCTCAAAAAGAAATATGGCTAACAGAAGAAGATTTTAAAAAACTTTCTGCCAAATCTGCACCAGCCAATTTAATTGGTTATACTATTATTAATGCCAAAGAACGATTGAGTGAAATTTTGGAAGTGGTTGAACAGCCTCATCAATTACTCTGCAGAATAGAGATAAATAAAAAAGAAGTGCTAATACCCCTTAATGAAAGCTTCTTAAAAAAGATCGATCATAAAAAGAAAGAAGTAATTGTTGAGTTGCCAGAGGGTTTACTTGATATTTACTTAGAACCATGATTCGCTTGATTAAAAATGATATCTCCTCTTAATCTCTAAATTCCTATTAATCGTGGTCCTATTTAAAATCAGAACGTATAAAATCTGCCATTAATTTCATCCGGTAATAAAGATTACTCATCATTAACGAAATATTATTCCTGACATTTTCTACTGTTCCCTTGTTCATCTTTTTAATATTCTTTAGCTCCTCTATCTTTTCATCTATTTTATCCATTAGCTTTTCTGCTTCCCATCCCTGGTAACGCCGGTTACGTTCATCATAAATATGATAAGGCTCGATCCGACCAGGTTTTAACTTCCTGAACTTAAAATTATTTTTTATTCCATCTTTAATAGCATCGTTGGAGAGCAGATCAATAATAACATCCGCCGACACTTCATTTTTAAACCCATTGCTGAAAATATTCAGGTTGTTCCGGAGTTCACGGATCAATTGTTTTTTCATTACATCGCTTGTCTTGCTTTCCTGGGTCAGGAAATTCAGCAAGTCTTTCAGCGGGCCAATACCAGTTTTGAGCCATTCCCATTCCATACTCAAATATAGTCCGCAAGTCGGGAAGACGGAAAGTCCGTAAGACAATTCAATTAGAATGAAAAACTCCTTCGGATTTCCGGACTTTTCTGACTTCCCGACTTATAAGTAATTTTGAATTTCGTGGAAGAGCCCAAAAAACATATTGCCCATTTCGATCTTGACTCATTTTTTGTTTCTGTAGAGATCCTGAATAACCCTTCATTAAAAGGTAAACCTGTTTTAGTAGGGGGCTATGAACGAGGCGTTGTTGCTGCATGCAGCTATGAAGCAAGAAAATTTGGTATTCATTCTGCCATGCCAATGAAAAAAGCAATGCA
This sequence comes from Chitinophagaceae bacterium, assembly GCA_036524255.1. Classification (GTDB taxonomy): domain Bacteria; phylum Bacteroidota; class Bacteroidia; order Chitinophagales; family Chitinophagaceae; genus VBAS01. The sequence continues at coordinate 528 of DATDCP010000485.1, read as the reverse complement.
GCTTTGTCCGCATGCCATTATTACTTCGGCAAGTCGTGATCAGTACAGTAAATTTTCAAGATGGGTGACAGATATTATTGCCTCAAAAGTCCCACTGTTCGAAAAAGCCAGCATTGATGAATTCTATATTGATCTCAGCGGCATGGATAAATTTTTTGGCGTAAGTAGATATGCACAGGAATTAAGGCAACATATTATCAGCGAAACCGGCTTACCAATTTCCGGTGGTTTATCCTCCGCAAGATTTATCAGCAAGATGGCAACCAATGAAGCAAAACCAAATGGTTTTTTAGAGATCCCTCATGGAAAAGAAAAAGATTTTCTCTGGCCATTGCCAGTTGAAAAAATAAATGGTGTTGGAAAAGAAACAGAGATCAAATTAAAAGACCTTGGCTTTTATAAAATTGAAGATCTTGCTAAATCAACTCCGGAGTATTTGGAAAAACATTTAGGCAAATGGGGTGAAAGTTTGTGGCGAAAGTCACAGGGCATTGGCAGCGCTGAAGTAGTAACTGACTGGCAACAAAA
>DATDCP010000484.1:0-5360 GCA_036524255.1 Chitinophagaceae bacterium | reverse complement strand
ATAATCAATGAACAGTTCGGCTTCCTTACGGAGGTAATCACTTTTTAACAATACTTTGCGATCGATTGCTTTCATAAAAAATCCCTGCTTCCAAGCCTCTGGCATATCTGGGTCATAAAGATCCACCTGTAAACTCGCCATAAAAACATGCTCAGGAGCACGGGCTGTACCAGCGCCATAACTAACAGTTACTTCCCATGGCACTGGTAAGATCACAAGTCTTGCCTCCTCTTCAGTAAATGGCAATCCAAAAATATTATTATGAGGATTGCTTACACTGTTGGGATCAAATTTGGAGAGATCAGTCATGATAGGTTTTCAAAAGGCGTGCAAGGTAAGGAGAAGTTGCAAATAAGGAAATGAATGAGTAAATATTCCGGGAGAGTTTTTTATTAAGCGAACATTTGTTCCTTGATTAAGCTTTGGTTGCGACGCTCCGTTCGGGGGTTCTGTTCGCTATGACCATTCGCAGCTTCCCGCCTGATCTTTATCAACATACTTCCGTATCTCCCGAAGGAATTTTGGTCTATCTTTGCGGTGCAAAATCGAATCATGAAAAAAACGCATATTATTTTACTCGTTCTTATTATCGGCGCCATAGCAGCCCTGATCAGTTTGATGCCAAAAGGCGGCGCTGACCTGTTAAGCAGCTATGAGACCATTGCAGGTGCAAAAGAAAAAACCGGCAAGTTTGTGCATGTGGTAGCAAAGCTTGATAAAACTCAGCCCATAGATTACGATGCTATAAAAAATCCCAATTATTTAAGTTTTACTGCAGTTGACACAACAGGTGGAAAAGTGAAAGTGGTTTACAATAATGCAAAGCCAGATAATCTTGAACACAGTGAAAAGCTGGTGATGAAAGGAAAAATGAATGGCGATGTTTTTGAATGTAATGAGATAATGATGAAATGTCCATCTAAATACACGGATGATCCGAATCGCATCCAGGAAAGTTTGAACAAAAACACTAATTAATTTCAATGGACTATATAGGTGAACACCTGCTGCCGGGTCAAATCGGTCATTTATTAGTTATCCTTTCTTTTGTTGCTTCCATCATTGCTACAGTTGCTTATTTCATTTCTGCCAGGAAAACTAACCCTGTCGAAGAGGCAAGCTGGAAAAAACTAGGAAGAGCTGCTTTCTTTATTGATGTGATCTCCGTACTTGGAATTTTCGTTATCCTCTTTTCTCTTATTTACAATCATCGTTACGAATACCAATATGTTTATAAGAATTCCGGCAATGATCTTGAACCAAAATACATTTTAAGTTCTCTGTGGAGTGCATCGGAAGGCAGTTTTATACTTTGGACGGTATGGCATGCAGTGCTTGGTATTGTTTTGATGTTTACTTCAAAGAAATGGGAAGCCCCGGTAATGTCTGTGCTTTCATTTGCGCAGGTTTGTCTGGCTACCATGATGCTTGGCATTTATTTTTTTGGAACAAAGATCGGCAGCAGTCCTTTTGCCCTTTTTCGTGAGCAGATGCCGGATCTGCCAGCCTTTCAATTTGCGGATTATGCATTGAGAATAAAAGATGGCAATGGGCTGAATATGCTGCTTCAGAATTACTGGATGGTTATTCACCCACCAGTTTTGTTTCTTGGCTTCGCCAGTACCATTATTCCATTTGCATTTGCAATGGGAGGGTTGATGACAAAAAAATATGGTGATTGGGTGAAACCAGTATTACCATGGGCTCTCTTCTCTGCATGTGTGCTTGGTGTTGGAGTAATGATGGGAGGTGCATGGGCTTATGAGTCGTTAAGTTTTGGTGGTTATTGGGCATGGGACCCGGTAGAAAATGCATCATTGGTTCCCTGGCTTGTTCTTGTGGCAGGGATCCATACATTACTAATTTATAAAAGCACAGGTCGATCACTACAAACCTCATTTTTTCTTATAGCACTTTCATTTATTCTTATTATTTATTCCACATTTCTTACACGCAGTGGTATTTTAGGTGAAACTTCTGTACACTCATTTGCCGATCTGGGCATGAATGCTCAACTATATTTATTCTTATATGCATTCTTTTGGTTGCCGGCTATTTTATCATTAGAGGGATCAAAGAAAAAACTAATTGCATCCGGCGCTGCTATTTTGTTTCTTCCTTTAGCAGAATTTGTTCATCCTTTCTTTGCACTGCTTTCACCTATTGCAGCGTTAGTGTTGTTTTTGGTAAACATGAACAAACTTATTCCTGGTGTAAAAAAAGAGGAAGCTGCTTCGTCAAGAGAGTTCTGGATGTTTATTGGTTCATTGGTAATTTTATTTTCTGCAATTATCATTACAGCACAAACTTCATTACCGGTTTACAATAAAGTTTTCGGATTAAAAATTGCCCCGGCACAAGACATTGAATTTTCTTATAACCGGATACAAATATTTATTGCGATCCTCATTGGCTTATTAACTGGCATTGGTCAATTCTTAAAATATAAAGAGACAGGCACTCAATACTTTTTCAAAAAGATCGGGTTGCCTTTTATAGTAAGTGCTTTTGCCAGTGGATCGATCTTGTATTATGGTAATATCAATTACGATAAATATGGAATAGGGTACCTTACTTTCGTATGGATAGCAATTGCCTGTGCCGTATTTGCCATCATTGCCAACCTTTCTTATATCTGGATTGGTATAAGAGGAAAATTAAAATTAAGCGGTCCTTCTATTGCCCATTTTGGTTTTGGAATGATGTTACTTGGAATTCTTATCTCTTCATCTAAAAAAGAAATTCTCTCTTACAATACAAGTGGAATTTTTGTTCCGCTTGGTGAGAATAGTAAAGAACTTCCCGGGGAGAATATGACACTTATCAAAGGACAGAAAATGGACATGGGAAAATATTGGGTTACTTATGCAAGTGACTCTGTTCATCCTAAAAAATCTCAATGGTATTTCAAGATCAACTTCGAGGATAAGAAGACTAACGAAACTTTTACAATTGAGCCCAATGCATTTGTAAACTATAAAGGCAATGAAGGACTGATGGCTAACCCGGGTTCAAAACATTATTGGGATCATGATGTATTTGGCTATATCACTACGATGACCGATCAATCAAAAAATCAAGATACTTCCAGCTTTATTCCAAAGACCATGAAGGTTGGTGACACTGTTTCTTATTCAAAAAATGGACTAATAATTCTTGAAGGGATAAAATCATTCGACAGTTTACCTGTTGACATTTTTGGTGAAAACGGAAAACTTTATGAAGCGAGATTGAGGGTATATTCTGATGGATCAAAACCCGAAGAAGTTTATTTTTCTGACCCACGCCTTGCCATCGCAAAGGGGAATCTACTTAGTGTACCGGATACTCTCGGTTCTGGCACAATGATACAATTGAACAAGTCTGATGATAAACAAATAGAGATCGGTGTAAAGGTTCCCAGCACTGTTACTCAATATCTTACTTTAAAAGCGCTTAAATTTCCTTTTATAAACCTTCTTTGGTTGGGCACTATAATTATGGCAGTGGGATTTGTCATTAGCATGGTTCGAAGAATACAATTGAGCCGTGGCCAGGCCTGAAAAGCGTTTTAACTTTCATACAGCGTTTGTCTTAGAAAGCTTGTCATATTTTTGTACTTTAGTTTTATGAAACATTGCAAGTTCATAGTGATCTTAACGGGGGCAATATTTTTTGCTGCCAGCAATGTTTTTTCGCAAACTGATACTTTAGTTGGCCCATTACCGCTTGCACCTCCAATAGATGTAAAAAAATGGGGACCAAATGATACGATCATTACAAGTGCCATTTACTACCAAAATGAATGGATGCCATATAAAGAATTAGAAATGGCATGGGTTTCCAAAATGAGTGAAAAGAAGCTGGCTAAATATATGGAGGAATGGACCAGGCTTCGCAATGCGGTTTATGTCACTTATCCATATGCTCGAACAGCAGGACATTTAATGAATGATATTAATGCCAGCATCTCTAAAATGAAAACTAAGAAAGAGAAGAAGGCTTATATAAAATCAAGAGAAAAAGAATTGAAAGATCAGTTTGCTGATCCGTTATCCAATCTTTCTGTTTACCAGGGAAAAATTTTAATGAAACTGATCAACCGGCAAACAGGAAATAACTGCTATGAAATAGTAAAAGAATACCGTGGTGGAGTAACTGCCCGTGTTTACCAAACTGTTGCTTTCTTTTTTGGCAGCAGTTTAAAACAAGAGTGGGATGCTACTGATAAAGTTGACCGGCAGATAGAAAACATCGTTAAAGAAATTGATGGCACCTGGTATAACAATCCTTACAAACCTGGAGTAAGATAGATCAGTTTCTAATTTCTTAATTTCTCTCTCATCAAATTTCTTCATTATTTTTAATCCTATTAATAGCTTGATCAAAATGAAATTAGACCTACTCGCAATTGGCGTTCACCCTGATGATGTAGAACTTGGTTGTTCTGGCACAATTATCAATGAAATTAAAAATGGAAAAAAAGCGGGAGTACTTGATCTTACACAAGGAGAACTTGGTTCTCGCGGAAGTGTTGAAACAAGATACGAGGAAGCGGCAAAAGCAGCGATGATAATGGGTGTGAGTGTAAGAGAAAATTTAAAAATGCGTGATGGATTTTTTAAGAACGATGAAGAACATCAAATAAAATTAATTGTTGCAATTAGAAAATATCAACCGGAAGTAGTTATTACAAATTCATTGGAGGATCGTCACCCGGACCATGGCCGTGCGGCAAAATTAACTACCGATAGTTGCTTCCTTTCTGGTTTAAGAAAAGTAGAAACAAAAGATGAAAAGGGAACCCAGCAAGAACCATGGCGTCCCAAATATATTTTTCATTATATACAGGACCGTTATCACGAACCCGATTTTATCATTGACATATCAGATGTCTTTGAACAGAGAATGGAGGCAATTAAAGCATACACAACTCAGTTTTATAATCCAGATAATGAAGATGATGGGCCACAAACCTATATTTCCACTGCAGCATTTCTCGATAGTATAGTTGCAAGAGCAAGAGTAATTGGAAAAAAGATAGGGGTGCAGTATGGTGAGGGATTCAATACTGAAAAGAGCCTGGGGGTAAAAAATTTCGATTCTCTGGTAGCTATTGAGACCTGATAATTTTAAAAAGGTCGATTAGGTCAAAAAGATTTGATAAAAGAATAATATCTGGATAACTAACACAGTATGATGCTTTTTTGTCAGCTATTAGGAGTACTTTTGCATACAATTTAAATTCAGAAAATGTCAAGTCCAAAATTTCCCAAGCTTCCAATATCATTTCATAGCGAGTTGAAAAAAAAGATCGGGGAGTATTTCACTCAAAAAGGCAAAGCCACTACTGGTAACTTTAACCTCCATAGTAAGGCAAT
>DATDCP010000483.1:0-4292 GCA_036524255.1 Chitinophagaceae bacterium | reverse complement strand
TTGATCCACTTCACTTACAATTGTCCTGGTCGTGTTGTTGTAATTAATGCTGGTTACAAACTGATCTTGCCTGCGCCAATAGGTAGAGTAACTTCCGCTCAGGCTAATATTTAATGAATTAATTGGTTGATACCTGATGCTTAAGCTATAATCGCCACCTTTTACGGTGTTTTCAAAACCCCAGAAATAATTCAGGTTGAGATTAAAAGCTACCTTTTTTCTAAAATCAGTGCCTATGTATCCCCATGGACCAATCCCTGCAGGACGACGCAAAGATGGACCGCCGCGTAAAGCATTATTTGAAACTTCATAATTGTTCCAGGTCATTCCTGTTCCCGATTGCCAGTTATTTTTAAATGTAGCATGTGCGTTATAATTAAATGCACTATAAAGAAATTGCCCGCTATAATCCCATCTGAACCAATGATTGTAATTTAGTCTTGCAGCACGGAAAATTGAAAACGGTCGTTGCCATTGTATGCCGGCCCATGTAAAATGATTGATCTCATTGGAAGCAAGTAAGAAGCCAATATCATTTAACTCCAGTCCCGGAGAACGAAGAGTGACTCCTGATTCAAATTTAAATATTTCACCGTGCTTACCTTGTTTACCACCACTTTTACCAAGACTAAATGTGCCGCCGGTGCCAGTTAACGTTGTTCTGTTCGAGTCTACTTCTACTTCCGGTGCACTTGGACGTTGAAAAAGATGTTCAAAATTTGTTTGAGTATTTATTAAAGCTTCTTTCGTTCCATTCACACTGCTGAAAATAACATTGCCTTTGAAATACCATGTTCTTTTTTTCCAGAAGTGTAAAAAATCAAGACCACCTGAATATGCATTACGATGCAGAAAATCACTTAATCCTTGTTCCCTGTTTACTGCGGTGATGATTCCTCCCAACACTGTATTGCCGCCGTCAATATCTTTTTGCAGTCTTGTCACAAAATAGTTAGTGAGCGGCTCCACCATTTCTTCTCTTTTCTGCCCGTTATTATCAATAGTAGCCATTTCTCTTTCTGTAACACTTTCAAGAATACCAACACTAAATCCTTTTTTTGTTTTGCCACTAAATTTTGCGGCACCCAGGATGGTAGTGTTCAAAGGCATTTTTACATATTCACCAGTTGAAGTAGCAGGATATCCATGTGGTGAACTTCCTATGCGTCTTGAATAGAAAAGCAGGTCGGCATCATAATCACCGCCCGCCTGTGAACCAGTAAGCTGGTAATTAAAAATATTCCTGCTTTCTATAAAGAATGGTCTTCGTTCTTCAAAGAAGTTTTGATAGCCATCAATGCGGACTTGTGAAGGATCGGCTTCCACTTGTCCAAAATCAGGATTGACCGTGAAGTCAAGTATAAGATCATTTGTTACGGCTACCTTACCATCAACACCTACGGCTAATTTTCCATCAAAGCCTTGTGCAAATGGATTGCCATCTTCCTTTGTATATTTTTCTGCTTGTGCTACTACATAGGGTGCAATTTCTACTTGACGATGCATGGGAATATCTTTCAATCCATGTAGTTCACCAAAAGCGCTGACCCATACTCCGGCACCTTGCGGAATGTATTGCCAGTTAGAACGTTCTTCTTTTCGAAACAAGCGCCTTGTTATCTGAAACCCCCAAACTTTTTCCTGAGCATTCCCATAGCGCAGTTGACTAAAAGGAATTTTTACTTCTCCACTCCATCCTTTATCATCTTTTTGAGTTTTTGCAAACCATATCGGGTTCCAACTGGCATCCCAATTGTTGCCATTCTCTGAAACAAATTCTTCACTTCTTACTCCGGACACAGATAATGTAAATGAAAATGCGGTACGCAGATCGTGATAACTATCAATATTTATTTCTATCCAATCACCGGGAAATTCATCACGACGCCCCATCCTGCTTACAATTGAATCGGGAGCAAGGTCATGACAGCGATAACCGATATAAAGATATTTATCGTCGTAAAGAATTTTGAAACTAGTTTGTTGCGATGGCGGTTTTCCTTCATTCGGTTGAAATTGAATAAATTCACCGCCCCACTCAACACCATTCCATCCTTCTTCTTTTAAAATTCCATCTAATGTTATTTCACCATTAAGTCTTTGCGTAAAATATTTCTTTTTTACAATAACGGTATCACTCGTTTGGGCTTTCGCACTAACAAATAGAAATAGCGACAGGATAAGGAGCAGGTTGGTTTTACTCATGGATACCAATTATACATTTTATTGAAAGTAGAAAAAATGTAAAAATTAACAACGGTCATATTTTCCCGATATGCGGCAGCAAAATGTTAAAAATAAATTGATGATATTACAAGTGCCCCGTTGTTGCATTTATTTTTTATTGTAGATTCAGGGTTGAAATTTATGTTATGCCATCAAAGACCGATTGGCCGAAAGCCATACAACCGCTGCTAAAGAAGTATAAAGAGACAAAGCATCCGTTAGATTATAAGAATATTTATCAATTATTGGTAATGGTTGTTTTATCTGCGCAGGACTCTGACAGAAACATTAATACAATAGCTCCAAAATTATTTGAAGCGTACCCGGACATGAAAGCGTTATCAAAAGCTACCGAGGAAACATTATTTCCATTTATAAGTAAAGTGAGAAACTTTGGCAATAAAGCGAAATGGTTAACAGAAATTGCAAAGACGGTAAAAGAGGATAAAAATATTCCATTGACTCACGAAAGTCTCACGTTATTAAAAGGAATTGGAAGTAAATCAGCCAATGTTATTTTGCGTGAAGCTGGTAAACCGGCCGAAGGTGTGATCGTTGATCTACATGTTGTACGTGTAGCTCCACGACTTGGAATTGCAACAGGAACAGACCCTAAAAAAATTGAAAAGCAGATAAAAGAAATACTTTCCCAAAAAGATTGGGATGCAGGAATGGCGATGTCGTTTTTGGGTAGAGAAATTTGTCGACCTCAACCCAAATGTGAGATCTGTTTGATGAATAAAGTTTGTGAATATTACAAAGCAAATAGCTGACAAGATTGTTTTTTGAAAAACAAACATAGGTCAAGAGCTTATTGATGATTGTCCCATATATTGCCTTAAAATAATTATAAAATGTCACAAAAGAAAATCATAACAGTGTTTGGAGCTACCGGCGCACAAGGCGGCGGATTGGTCCGTGCAATTCTTCATGATAAACACAGCGAGTTCGCTGTTCGTGCTGTTACAAGGGACCCGGATTCAGAACATGCAACTAACCTTGCAGCTATGGGCGCCGAAGTTGTTGTTGCTGATATTGATAATGCAGAAGATGTTCAAAAAGCAATGGATGGTGCTTATGGCGCTTTTTGTGTTACTTTTTTCTGGGCACATTTTTCTCCTGAGAAAGAAATGGCACAGGCAAAAATTATGGCTGATGCTGCAAAAGCTGCCGGTTTGAAACATGTAATATGGTCAACACTGGAAGATACCCGTCATTATATTCCACTTACAGATAATCGTATGCCAACATTGCAAGGGAAATATAAAGTGCCCCATTTCGATGCTAAAGGAGAATCAGATCAATATTTTATTGATGCTGGCGTCCCCACTACTTTTTTGCTTGCATCTTTTTATTGGGAAAATATGATCTATTTCGGAGCAGGACCTAAACGAGGTGAAGATGGTGTATTAGCCATTACATTTCCGATGGGTGATAAAAAACTTTCAGGTATTGGGTCTGCTGATATTGGTAAATGTGCTTATGGAATTTTTAAAAAAGGGACCGAGCTTATTGGAAAGAAAATTGGTGTAGCTGGTGATGAACCTACTTGTTCTGAGATGGCAGTATCATTAACAAAGGCTTTAGGTGAAGAAGTTAGATATAATAGTGTATCGCCTGATCTGTACAGAAGTTTTGGTTTTCCTGGAGCAGATGAATTGGGAAATATGTTCCAGTTCTATCATGATTTTGAAGAAGTGTGTGTTTCTACACGGCATGTGCCATATTCAAGACAGTTGGATCCTGCTTTACAGGATTTTGATACATGGCTTAAACATAATGCAAAGAAGATCCCGATCGAATGAGCTTGATGGTAAAGAAAAGCCTCAATGATTATTCATTGAGGCTTTTCTTATTGAATAGACTTTAGTTATTAAAACAATTTTTCCTGCGGAGGTTTAATTCCCTGTAAACGAATATAAATAGTTGTTTGACCGCGATGATGCCCCTGGTGCTCAAACGTCTTGTTCATTAAAGCAAACCTGGTCTCCTCGTATGTATTGAACATTTTTGTTTTTTCACCCCATTTATTTGGGTCAAAGTTTTTAACAGCATTAATACAGTAA
>DATDCP010000482.1:0-4721 GCA_036524255.1 Chitinophagaceae bacterium | reverse complement strand
GTATTTTTTGATTGTTCCATTTGTACCTCAAAACGGTACTGATCGCCATCATCAGTAATAAAATAGCCACGCCAAATGCCGGTTATGTCCTGAGCAAATGACAAAAAAGAGAAAGCCGGTAAAAAGGTGAAAACGGTGAGTACAAATCTTTTCATAATCCTTACTATCACAATGTAAAGCTAACAAATAACTTTATTTGTATAAATCTGTTATACAAACGGTTTGTTAATAAAAACTCTGGTTCGACTTCGCTAAATTTGCAACCTCTTAAAAAGAACAATTTAATGATCAATATTACATTTCCTGATGGCGCAGTACGGCAGTATAACGAAGGCACAACTGCAATGGACATAGCAAAATCAATTTCAGAAGGATTGGCAAGAAAAGTTATAGCTGCTGGCGTCAATGGCCAGGTATGGGATGCATCAAGACCAATAAAAGAAGATGCAACCGTAAAGCTTTATACATGGAATGATACTGAGGGTAAGAATACATTTTGGCATTCATCGGCTCACCTCATGGCAGAAGCGGTTGAAAATATGTTTCCCGGTGTCAAGTTCTGGGTTGGGCCGCCGGTAGAAAATGGGTTTTATTATGACATGGATCTTGGCGATAAAAAATTAAGTGAGGAAGATCTTATAGCGATCGAGAAAAAGATGAATGAGCTGGCGAAGAAAAATAGTCAGTACATAAGAAAAGAAATGCCGAAAGCCGATGCTGTAAAATATTTTACTGAGAAAGGAGATGAATACAAATTGGATCTGCTGCAAAATTTGAATGACGGAGAAATAACTTTTTATACCCAAGGAAATTTTACAGACCTCTGCCGCGGGCCGCATATTCCAAATACAAGTTTGATAAAAGCAATAAAGCTTACCAATATTGCCGGTGCCTACTGGAAAGGCGACGAAAAGAATAAACAGCTTACAAGATTATACGGTGTAACATTTCCATCGCAAAAAGAGTTGGATGAATACCTGGCATTACTTGAGGAAGCAAAGAAGAGGGATCACAGAAAGCTTGGTAAGGAATTAGGGATCTACACTATGGATGATGATGTTGGTCCGGGTTTGATCATGTGGATGCCGAATGGTACGGTAATAATTGAAGAGTTGGAGAAACTTGCAAAAGAAACTGAAAACGAAGCAGGATATAAAAGGGTAGTGACTCCGCATATTGCCAAAGAAAGCATGTATCTCACAAGTGGTCATTTACCATATTATGCAGATAGTATGTATCCGCCAATGGAAATGGAAGGGGAGAAGTATTATCTCAAATCAATGAACTGTCCGCATCATCATAAGATCTATGCGGCTGAGCCAAAAAGCTATCGTGACTTACCCTATCGAGTTGCAGAGTATGGAACAGTATATAGATATGAGCAAAGCGGGGAGTTGTTTGGTTTAATGCGAGTTCGCTGTCTACACATGAATGATGCACATATTTATTGCACCAAAGAGCAATTTGAAGAAGAATTCAGAGCGGTAAATGAAATGTACCTGAAGTATTTTAAAATATTCGGTATTGATAAATATGTAATGCGATTATCATTGCATAGTGCTGATAAGCTTGGAAAGAAGTATGTAAATGAGCCACAACTTTGGATAGAAACAGAGCAAATGGTAAGAGAGGTGCTTATCAATTCTAAAATACCATTTGTTGAAGTTCAGGACGAGGCCGCCTTTTACGGGCCCAAAATTGATGTACAGATATGGAGTGTGATCGGCCGGGAATTCACATTGGCTACAAACCAGGTTGATTTTTCGCAGGGCCGAAGTTTTAAGTTAGAATACACAACCCCAGAGAACCAAACTGAAACCCCATTGATCATTCATCGGGCGCCGTTGGGAACCCATGAAAGGTTTATTGGCTTTTTGCTCGAACATTATGCTGGTAAATTACCGGTATGGCTGGCCCCGGTGCAGGTAAAAGTGCTGCCCATCAGCGATAAGTTTCTGGATTATGCAAAGAGTGTAGCAGGTAAACTGAAAAAATCAGATATTCGTGCCGAGGTAGATGACCGGAATGAAAAAATAGGGAAGAAGATTCGTGATACTGAATTAATGAGAGTACCTTATATGCTGGTGGTTGGTGAAAAAGAAATGAATGAAAATAAAGTGGCGGTGAGAAGGCAGGGGAAAGGAGATCTTGGTGTAAAAGCTGTAGATGAATTTGCAAGTGATATCAAGGTTGAGATTGAGGAAAGAAAAGCTGAATAGCGAAGAAAAAGTAAAAGAGTGCGACGCAACAAAAGATAAATAGTGTTGATGTCGCCGATAACATAAAAACAATTATTAACTAAACAATTTAAATGGCAGTACAACAAGGAGGATTCAAACCTGGTGGTGGATTTAATAAACCCGGTGGCGGTGGTGGATTCAACAAACCAGGTGGTTTCAACAAAGGCGGTTTCAGAGGAAGATTTGTTCCCCGCAAAGAAGCCGAACATCGCATCAACAATTTTATAAGAGTGCCGCAAGTAAGACTGGTAGGTGAAAATGTAGAAGTGGGAGTTTATAATACGCAGGATGCATTGCGTATGGCACAAGACCAGCAACTCGACCTGGTGGAAATTTCTCCAACGGCTGATCCGCCGGTATGTAAGATCATTGACTACAATAAATTCCTTTACGATAAGAAGAAGAAGGAAAAAGAAATGAAGGCCAAAAGCAAAACGGCCGAGTTAAAAGAAATTCGTTTTACTCCAAATACTGATGACCACGATTTTGATTTCAAAGCAAAACATGCTGAGAATTTTCTGAAAGATGGCAATAAGGTAAAAGCCTATGTGCAATTCAAAGGCCGTGCTATCCAATTCCAGGAAAGAGGTCAGTTGCTGCTTTTAAAATTTGCCGAGCGCCTAAATGAATTTGGGACATTGGAAAGCATGCCAAAGATGGAAGGCCGTCGTATGCTTGCAATGTTTGCTCCAAAGGGCAAGAAAAAGTCATAGAAGTAGTCAAATATTAATTAAAGACTAATGAAAATATTTTCATAGCTTTTGTATTACTTACAAGAATAGCGATTCAATCAAAGAGCCAGAATTATAAAAAGAATAGTTACTCATGAAAAACCTTTCAGTGATTTTTCTATTTCTTTTAATTAGCACATATCTGGAAGCACAGGATTCAACAAGGTTTGTTGTAAAGGCAGGACAAACCATTCAGGAGGTGTTGAAGCCTGAAGTACTGTATCGTTATCCACAGTTTGTATATGGGAAAGTATATATCTTAAACGGACAGGTAGCTGAAGCTAAACTGAATTATAACCGCATTATCGAAGAGATTCAATTCATCGATCTCCGTGGTGATACTTTGTCACTTGCCGATGAGTCAACGATCCGATTAATTACCATGAACCAGGATAGCTTTTATTTTGATGATGGTTACCTGGAGTTAATCCAGGATTATTCTGTTGTAAAAATGGCTATTCGGGAACGAATCAGGCTGTCTGACAAGCAAAAAATTGGAGCCTATGGACAAACAAACACTACTACTTCTATCGAGACTACAGGAGGGTTTCTTGATTCCTATAAACGATATAATGTTGTTTCTAACGAAAATCTTGTTCTGCAATGGGAGAAGTATTACTATTTATCTGCAAAAAGGGGGCATTTCTTTATTGTCAATAAGAAAAATGTGCTTAAAGAATTTGGGGATTATAGGAAAGCATTGCAGGATTTTCTTGATAAAAATGATTTGAATTTCAAGAGGGAGGAAGACTTAAGAAAGCTTTGTGAATTCATAGTTTCACAACAGAATCAAAATTGATTTAAAAATAATAATCTTTCATATTATTTTTTATAATGGATATTGAGATCTTACGTAAAATCTGTTTAGCTTTTCCTGCCGTTACAGAGGATGTAAAATGGGAAAATGACCTTTGCTTTTGTGTCGCAGGGAAAATGTTTTGTGTTACAAGTCTTGAACCACCGCATACATTTTCTTTTAAAGTAACTGATGCTGAGTTCGATGAATTATCAGGCTCGGAAGGATTTAAACCAGCACCTTATCTGGCCCGTGCAAAATGGGTGTTTGTCACTGATCCTTCGAAACTTAGCAGAAAGGACCTGAAAAACTATTTGCAACAGAGTTATGACCTGATAAAGGCTAAGATCCCCAAAAAGCAAAGGAAAGATCTAGGTATAGAATAGGAGTAACTTTTTTTTAAACTTACACTTGCCAGAACAGCATTCTACCCTATCTTTGCGACCCCGAAATCAACTCAATAGTTCTTCCTGATTTTGGAACTGATTCCTGAAGAGGTTCAACAAGATTTCGCCTTGTGGCGGAACACCTCAAGGGTTAATTTAAAAAGCATTTAAAATGCCCAAGGTAAAAACAAACTCCAGCGCCAAAAAACGCTTCAAAGTGACCGGTACTGGAAAGATCACTCATCAAAAGAGTTTTAAGCGTCACATCCTTACAAAAAAATCTAAAAAACGTAAAAGAGCACTTGGTCATGATGGGCTTGTAGACAAATCCAATATGAACTTTGTAAAACGTTTATTGCGTTTGAAGTAATTGTAAATCTAAACACTTAACTCTAAAATTTATTAAGATATGCCTCGTTCAGTAAACTCTGCAGCAAGTAAGGCCCGCAGAAAAAGAATTTTAAAACAAGCCAAGGGTTATTATGGCAAAAGGAAGAACGTTCTTACCGTTGCCAAGAACGTAGTTGAAAAAGGTATGACCTATATGTTTGTAGGTCGTAAGTTGAAG
>DATDCP010000481.1:0-8963 GCA_036524255.1 Chitinophagaceae bacterium | reverse complement strand
CAATGTCAAGTCTGCGAGGATGTGCATTTAATTCGATCACAACATGATTAGCAGCACAGGCATCAATTATCTTTTTATGATCTACCGGATAACCATTACGGCTTAATAGCAATCTTCCTGTCATGTGCCCCAGGATAGTTGTGTAAGGATTTTCAATAGCTCTCATCAATCGCATCATTGCTTTTTCCTCCGACATCTTTAAGTTGCTATGAACGGATGCGATCACCAGGTCAAAAGTGGAAAGAATATTATTGCCGTAATCCATCGAACCGTCGCCAAGAATATCACATTCTATGCTTTTGAAAATTTTAAATGGTTTGTATTGTTCATTTAACTGGTCCACCTGCCTGTGTTGTTCTCTTATTCTTTCTTCTGTAAGTCCATTTGCATAAGCTGCAGCTTTTGAGTGATCAGAAATAACAAGATATTCAAGGCCTTTCTTTATGCCCTCTTCCGCCATTTGTTCCAATGTATTATCTCCATCACTCCATTTACTATGACTATGAATGATCGCTTTTACATCTTCGGGTTGAATTAGTGTTCCTAATTTTTTATTTTTTGCTTTTTCAATAATATTAGCTGTTTCTCTCATGAATGCAGGGATCACTGGAATTTTTGCTTGTGTAAATACACCATCATCGCCAATTTCTTTACCTAAGTATTTCACAGAAGGAAAAGAACTTTGAAAAGCCTTGAGGAAATCTTCTGAGCAAGAAGTTGTGAATAATCTTTCATCCATCATTCCCTGGCCGGTATGCAATCGAAGTTTTAAACCATTTTTTAGTTTGTATAAAATAGTGTTCTCTTTTTCTTCCAATAGTTCCGGAGGTTGTGCTGTTTGAAACTTGGGTTTTATTGCCTCGTTATTTTCCAAAACGACAAATTCCATTTCTTCAATAGTAAGAGCCTGGCGGCGATAAGCTCCTGTAACATGAACTTTCTCATGAGAAAAAAGTTTTTGCAGGTAAGAATTAATTTGAGGATAAATGACCTCTGCTTCTGCATATAAAAAATGTCCTTGCTGACTTTGATAAAATTCTATTGACTCCTGCACATTGGCTTGCGTCTTTTCACCAAAGCCTTTATAAAGCGTTAGACGATTCTCATTACAGGCATACAATAATTCACCAATTGATTCAATTCCCATTTCTTTCCAAATAGTTTGAATTTTTTTTGGACCGATCCCTTTTATGTTCAGCATTTCAATAACACCTGGCGGAGTTTTTTCAAGGTATTCGATTAAAACCCCAAGCTTGCCCGTTTCAAGCATTTCAGCAATTTTCTTTGCTGTACTATCCCCAATTCCTTTAATTGAAGCAATTTTCTCAGCCGGGGTATGGGCAAGCTGGTTGGGAAGTTTTTCAATATTGAATGCAGCAGCGCCATAAATCCTTGCTTTAAAAGAATTATCACCATGAATATCCATGAGCTTGGAAAGCAGGGAAAAATTTTCTGCGATGGCATAATTATCCATACATGCAATTTAATATTATTCTTTTTTTCATTGGAGGAAGTACAAGTTACTGCAAAAAAAAGTCCCCCGCATTTTGCGAGGGACTTTATGAGAAAGGTTAAGTTACTTTTTCTTCTTAGCTACTTTTTTCTTAGCTACTTTTTTCTTAGCTGCTTTTTTCTTTGTTGCCATGTGTTTAGAATTTAAATGGTTAGAAATAAATAACGATAGTAAAAATAGAATTATTATTTAAACTATCAAAAATTTTTTCCACAAAGTTAAATCAGTGATGTTGATCACTTTTTTCAACATCACTCAACTTGCAACGCGTTTGAGATTTTTTTCAGTGATGATCATCACTGATGCAAAGAAAAAAACTTTATGCTTCAACAGGAGATACTGAAACAAATGTTCTGTTGTTCTTTCCTTTTTTAAATTCAACCATGCCATCAGATAATGCAAACAAAGAATAATCCTTACCAACGCCAACATTTTTTCCTGGATGATAAACAGTACCACGTTGACGAACGATGATGTTGCCAGCAATAGCAGGTTGACCACCAAAAATTTTTACACCAAGGCGTTTGCTTTGTGAGTCACGACCATTCTTTACACTGCCTTCACCTTTTTTATGTGCCATGAGAAAAAAGTTTAAATTTTAATTTTCAGATTTCTTATTTGTAATGCTATTGATCTTGATCTGCGTGTATAAAGTACGATGTCCTTTCTTCTTACGAAATCCCTTTCTTCTTTTTTGTTTGTATGCAATCACTTTGTCGCCTTTTACATGCTCAAGTATTTCAGCTTTTACTTTTGCTTTTATATCAGTTCCTATAGAAACTGTACCATCTGCATCAGCCATCAACACTTCGAGATCAACTTTATCACCGGCATTGCCTTCAATATGTGGCACATATAAAGTTTGGTCTTTTTCCACTTTATATTGCTGTCCGGCTATTTTTACAACTGCTATCATAGCTTTAAAATTAAGGATGGCAAAGGTAAGGGGAAATGGCCTTCCGGCAAACAGATTATCAAAGATTTATATTCACACTCTGTTGATTTGAAATGCCTTCTTTTATATTTGCAAATTCATCTTAGCTTGCGTTTTACTTAGGGTATGAAAATCAAGTCGTTTTTAGCAAAACCGTTCGCTTCATATATATATAAAGGTATCCGGAAAGGCATGGCAACTGCCGTGGCCGACCAGGAAAATATTCTCAACCAGCTTCTAAAAGTTGGAAAAGGTACAGAATATGGCAAGTCTGTGGGGCTGGATAAAGTGACTAAATATGAAGAGTTTAAGCAGGCCATCCCCATTCAGGATTATGAGCAAATGCGCCCATGGATCAATAAAATAAAGGAAGGGAAGCATAATGTTTTGTGGAAAGGCAAGCCGATCTATTTAGCAAAAACCTCCGGCACAACAAGCGGCACCAAATACATCCCGATCACAAAAGACTCTATTCCCAATCATATCAACACTGCCCGCAATGCATTGCTTTGTTATATGGCAGAAACGGGCAATACCCGCTTTGCAGATGGTAAGCTGATCTTTTTATCTGGTTCACCTGAATTAGAAAGAGTAGGCGATATACCAACCGGAAGGTTAAGTGGAATTGTAAATCATCATGTGCCGAAATATTTGCGATCGAATCAAATGCCTTCTTATGAAACAAATTGTATTGAAGATTGGGAAACAAAATTGAATAAGATCGTAGACGAAACGATCAAACAGGATATGACACTCATCAGCGGTATACCACCATGGATGCAGATGTATTTTGATGAATTAATAAAACGCAGTGGAAAGAAAGTTGGTGAACTGTTTCCTAACTTCAGTGTGATGGTACAGGGCGGTGTGAATTTTGAACCCTACAAAGCAAAGCTGTTAGAAAGTATTGGAAGAAAAATTGATTGCATAGAATTGTTTCCGGCCAGTGAAGGATTCTTTGCTTTCCAGGATTCTCAAAATGCAGAAGGGCTTTTGTTGAATACAAACAGCGGCATATATTTTGAATTTATCCCGGCTGTAGAAATTTATAATGATAATCCAACAAGGCTTTCATTAAAAGATGTGAAAGTGGGAGAGAACTATGCGATGATCATTAATAGCAATGCAGGTCTTTGGGGTTATAATCTTGGTGACACTATAAAATTTGTTTCTACCGATCCATACAGGTTAGTGGTAACTGGAAGAACAAAACATTTTATTTCAGCATTTGGAGAACATGTGATCGGTGAAGAAGTAGAGTATAGTATTTTGAAAGCGGCCGAAGAAGAGCACGTTCAAATTACAGAATTTACCGTTGCTCCTTTTGTAAGTAAAAATGATGGCAAGTCATATCATGAATGGTTCATTGAATTTGAGAACAGGCCGGGAGATATTACTTTATTTGCAAATAAAGTAGAGTTCAATCTCAGGAAAAAGAATGTATATTATGACGACCTGATCAGCGGGAATATCCTTTCGCCATTAAAAATTACCGCGGTTAGGAAAAATGGTTTTATTGATTACATGAAATCTATCGGTAAATTGGGTGGACAAAATAAAGTGCCCAGGCTGAGCAATGATCGTAAAATTGCAGATGAATTGGTAAAATGGAGTGATAGTAATAATTAACTAATCAAAGCTGGCGAAAATAAATGAAAGTCGTTTTTGAAGATACACCATCTGAATCTCAGGCGAAAACATCGCAGGGAAAAGAAGGTGGAGTAAAAAGAATTGCCTTGTTTGGCTCTACCGGTTCTATCGGTACACAGGCTTTGAATGTAATTGCAGCTAATCCCGACAAATTTTCTGCTGAAGTACTTACTGCGCAAACAAATGATGAATTGCTTATTCAACAGGCATTGCAATTCAATCCTAATATTGTTGTTATTGGTGATGAGAATAGGTACCAAAAAGTAAAAGATGCATTGGCATCTACTGATGTGAAAGTTTTTTGTGGTGAAAAAGCCCTTGAAGAAGTTGCTGCAATGGATTGTTATGACCTCATGTTGGCAGCTATTGTTGGTTTTGCTGGATTACGACCAACATTGAAGGCAATTGAAAATAGTAAAACAATTGCACTGGCAAATAAGGAAACATTGGTAGTTGCGGGTGACATTATAATGCAGCGGGCAATGGAAAACAGGGCGCCGGTTATTCCTGTTGATTCAGAACACTCTGCTATTTTTCAGTGCCTGGTTGGGGAAACAAGAAATCGTATTGAGAAAATCATACTTACCGCATCTGGTGGTCCTTTTCTTGGAAGAAAACCAAATTTCCTGGTGAATGTAAAAAGAGAGCATGCATTGCAACATCCTAACTGGACGATGGGAGCAAAGATCAGTATTGATTCCGCCACGCTGATGAATAAGGGACTTGAGATGATCGAAGCAAAATACTTGTTCAATCTTCGGCCCGATCAGATACAAGTGATCATTCATCCACAAAGTGTTATTCATAGCATGGTGCAGTTTGAAGATGGAAGCTTAAAAGCGCAAATGGGAATGCCTGATATGAAATTACCTATTCAATATGCATTAGCATTTCCACAACGGATCCATAATAATTTCCCGCGGTTTGATTTCAAAAAAATGAATACGTTGACATTCGAAGAACCTGATATCCGGACATTCCGTAATCTTGCTTTATCAATTGAAGCATTGAATAAAGGTGGTAACCTTCCTTGTATAATGAATGCGGCTAATGAGATCGCTGTCTATGCCTTTTTGAAAAACAGGATCGGATTTCTTGAAATGACTGACCTGATCGAAAAAACAATGCAACAAGTGTCTTTTATTGATAAACCTTCATTGGATGATTACTTTGAAAGTGACGGCGAAGCAAGAAGTTTTGCCGCTGATGTAATTAAGTTATAAACTCTTAACCCCGGGAAGCAGAATTGGTAAATTTTTCTTTTCACTAACTTTTTTTAAGAGATATTTGCAAACATTTTAAACTAAAAGTCTGCCACAGCGGAACCGTATAAATTATGACGTTATTAGCTATAGACTGGAGTGGGGTGCCTATGCAAGCTGCACAATTCATCCTTTCATTTTCGATCCTGATCTTATTGCATGAGTTTGGACATTTTATAACAGCTAAATGGTTTGGTTGCCGTGTAGAAAAATTCTATCTCTTTTTTAATCCATGGTTCTCACTTTGGAAAAAGAAAAAAGGTGAAACCGAATACGGAATAGGATGGATACCATTAGGTGGGTATGTAAAAATATCCGGCATGATCGATGAAAGCATGGATAAGGAACAAATGAAGCTTCCTCCTCAGCCACATGAATTCAGAAGTAAGCCGGCATGGCAACGATTGATAATTATGCTTGGAGGTATTATTATCAATATCATTCTTGCGATCATAATTTTCATATTTATTCTTTGGATATGGGGTAAGGAATATTTGCCACCACAAAATGCGATATATGGATTGGCAACTGATAGCCTGGCAAAAACTGTTGGATTAAAAGATGGTGACATTGTTTTAAAAGTGGACACTACGAATCTAAAAAACATAAATACTTTAAAGGGTCAAATTGTTTTGGAAGAAGCAAAGAGCCTTACTGTAAAGCGTGGCGATAGTACTATTGTTTTAAATCTTGATGAAGGATTAACCAGGAAATTAAATACAAGAAGCTCGGGAAGTTTCACCGCTCCCAGGGTTCCTTTTATTGTTAAAGAATTTGATGAAAAAGGATCTAGTGCAGAAAAAGGGGGTTTAATGGTGGGTGACAGGATTATTGGTATCAACGACGCAGACGCATTTTTTTATCACCAGGTGGCAAAAGCAATTAAGGATAAAAAAAATCAAGATGTAAAGGTTAAGGTATTAAGGGCAAGCGACACATTAACAAAGACAGTGCGACTTGATAAGAACGGGAAGTTTGGAATAAAACTGAAAACCGAACAAGAACTTGGTATCAATTATGAGACTCAGAAGTATAGTTTTTTACAAGCTATACCTGCCGGTTTTAAAGAATGCTGGTCTACATTAGCAAGATATGTAACAGGGCTTCGCCAATTATTCACTGGCAAAGCAAAAGCAAGTGAATCTTTAGGCAGTGTAATAAGTATTGGCAGTATCTATCCTGCTGTTTGGGATCCGCAATATTTTTGGACATTAACTGCGATCTTCAGTATTATTCTTGCATTCATGAATATATTACCAATACCCGGCTTAGATGGAGGCCATGCATTATTTACACTGGCTGAAATGATAACAGGTCGCAAACCAAGCGATAAGTTTTTGGAATATGCACAAATGGTGGGAATGGTATTGTTGATGGGACTAATGGCTTATGCACTTGGTCTTGATGTATGGCGATTATTTAAGTAATTATAATTCTATCCCGATCTTCTTCATTAATAAAGAGGCGTTCATGCTGGTGCAGACGCCTTTTTTTAATTTATAATCAAAAAAAAGTTCATCTCCTGCAACCTGTACATCGAAATGGTAGTTGTGAAGTTTTAAAGGAAACTCATCAGCAAGTTTTGCCAATTCAAGATCATGCGTGGCAATTAATCCTGCGGCATTATGATGTATCAATTGTTTTATTAATGCTTTTGATCCTGTGTGCCTGTCAGCAGAATTTGTGCCTCTTAAGATCTCATCAAGCAAAAGAAAAACTTTTTCATTTCTATAAACTGCTTCAATAACTTCTTTTAACTTCTTTAGTTCTGCATAAAATGTAGATGTGTTTTCTTCCAGGTTATCGCTTACTCTCATGCTGCTGATCACTTTCACATTTGAAACAGTAAATGATCCTGCACAAACAGGCGAACCCATCATGGCTAAAGCAATATTCACTCCAACACTTCTTAAGAATGTGCTTTTGCCAGCCATGTTTGAGCCAGTTATTAGATTCAATCCTTCATTTCCTTTGGTTGAAAACGAATTGGTCACGAGTTTTTCTTTAGGAATTAGTGGATGACCTAATAGATCTGCGACTACTGTTCCGTGTTCTTTTGAAATTGTTGGGAAACACCAATCAGGGTGATTGAAAAAAAGATTAGCAAGAGATGAAAGCGATTCTATTTCTGCTAAAGAATGAAACCAGTCACCGATATGCTCTTTGTTTTCTTTTTTCCAGTTTTCTAATATTATTACTTGTTGCAGGTCCCAAAACAAAAATGTATTTAGAGGAATAAATACAAGTGGATTCAAACGTATATCTGTATTATCTAATATTTTTTTTAGTTTCTTGATCGATTGTGATGATAGCAATGATCCGTCTGTGTATTTGGACTTTAACTGAACAAGCATCCTGCTTTTAACATCTCCTCTTTCTATCCACGAAACACTATCTGAAAGTGTTTCGAGTTGTGGCGATACTTTATTCAGTTTTGTAAATGAAGGCATGATCAATTTGGAAATGCCGAATGAGATCACAAGCATCAAAAGTATTGCGGGGTAAAATATGGCTGAAGGAATAATATCAATAAGATGAAGAGTTAGTAATGTAAAACTGATAGCCGGTAAAATGAATCGCAACAGTTTCCAATGTGGTTTATTCATGAACTGAAAATCTTCCAGCAACCAGTTTTCAATTTTCTTTTCCGTATCAATATTGATCGAATTAGCAATACCATAAGATTGTAATTGCTGTCTCCATTCAAATTTCTGTGACAATTCTTTTGTTGCTTCCTGTCGATTTGTAATGACTTCGGAAGAAGCAGGATCTAATAGCCAGTCTGCAAACAATTTCTTTCCTTGTTGGGATGTGCAGCGATTGATATATTGGAACAATGATGCTCTGCCAAAAATATCAAGATCATTGGCGTATTCGTGATTCTCGGGTTTGAGTTCTGAACCGTCAGGCAAATGCGTAAAATTGTGACCGAGCACCTGAATCTCTGTTTCAATTATTCCGATCAGGCGTTGAAGATTTTCAATAGCGGCATTATTAGCAAGATGTTTTGCAAGGATAAATAGGAATAATGCTATGAATAAAACGGTTATAGGAAGCAGAATATATGTTCCGCTGTCCCATATCCACCAAACACTCATAAAAGCGAGAGCTAGGCAAAAAAATCTTAGCCAGCCAAACATGACTCCTCTTTTTTCAAGTTTTTTTAATTCGGCTTTATGGTTTACAATTTGCTGCTGATAGATATCCAACGGGTTTCTCATTGGGTAAAAATAATTTATTTAGTGAGAGTAAAAACAACCAAAGCTTTAAGTAAACGTTGAGAATAATACTCGCAAAACATCGTTATTTTTGCAGACTGATCTTAAAATTGATGATTAACGATTTGCATGATGAACACTTCGCTTCGCTCAGTGCAGGCTGTGCGTCGCAACAGGAGCTCAATCGGAGTTACTAGAGCTGGTATCATAAATCTAAAATCACAAATCGTAAATCTGAAATATACCTGGGGGTGTATGGTTTTGACAGCATAGATCTTTGAAAGTGTAAGCATGTTCTGCGTTGTGTAATTAGCAGGCTAATCTGAATACACAAAAACTCAAATGGCAATACTCAGTATGCCATGGCCGCTTAATCAGTGATTAGG
>DATDCP010000480.1:0-2066 GCA_036524255.1 Chitinophagaceae bacterium | reverse complement strand
ACCATTTATTTGTACAGCGATCATCTCTTTTTTTATAGTATCAGGTTTGAACACACCTGCATCCTGTGAAAAGGAAACGATTGCGATAAGCAGACAAAAAATTGCAGCAATGAATTTACTCATGTGGGTATATATAGTCGGGGAAAATAGTAAATCTATTTTTGTAAATAATAATGAATTTATCAACGGCTATATACAATTTTCAAAGGAATTATATGGTTAAACCGGGTGAATGCAACAAACATACAGGCAAATTATTATCTTACGTCAAATAGGAAATTATGGCAAGACCTCATCACCGTAAAGGACACAAAGAACATCTAAAACAATTTCAGAATAGAACTGCGGGCAATACGGGGGAATCAAAGGCTAAGGCAAAAGCAAGTTCCGTATTTGCAGTTGGCGGCGCAGTTGTAGGTATGGCAATTTTTTATTTTGCTACACAGGGTGATTTTGTTTGGGCGCTTGGTGGCGCTCTTGTTGGTGCAGGCGTTGGTTATTTGATCGGGAAAAATATTGATAGGGCTGCCAAAAAATAATTGAATTTTATTCCTGGTAAAGAATTGAACAACTAATGGGTTTTGCCAAAATAGAAGATTTGCTTTTATGTGGATATAATGCTTGTCCCGGTAAAGAAACTAGTTGCCACTCTCCTTTTGGCAAACTTATTTGAACATCAACTGGCTTACTATTGTAGATAACTAATATCTTCTTCCATCTATCGCCAACTGGAGCATTAATTGTATAACCCACTACCCCGAAAGGCAACTTATTATCAAAAACAATATTAGTTTCGATCTCCTTCGCTGTTTTCATTCTGAAAGCCGGATGCTCTTTTCTTAATTTGATCAATGCCTTTATATAATCAAATAAATCATTATTTTTTGACTTCAAACTCCAATCGATTGCATTAATGCTATCCGGTGATTCAAAACTATTCTCCACTTCTTTTTTTGTTCGTAAAAATTCAGTCCCCGCATGTAATAAAGAAATTCCTTGTGATGTTAGCACGATTGACATTGCAAGCTTGTCCATTTCTTTTCGCTCAGTTTCTGTTGCGTTCTTTGCTGATATAGCCAGTTTATCCCAAAGCACATGATTGTCGTGACATTCACAATAAGTGATCGTATTCCAAGGCTGTGCAGAATATGGAGCTTTGGAATAATTAACTTTTGTAAAATCAACCTGTGGATGCTTGCAGGAAGCAACGATGCCAAACTTTATACTTTCTTCCATTCCAGGCTTACCACTCACAAAGCCTTTATCAGCATGTTCAAAAACGCTTCCTTTTATTCCATCTCTTATATCATCACTGAAAACTGCGATGCGATCTAATTTGTAAGCATATTTTTTTATAGCTCTTAATGAATCAGCCAATGGTGATGATCCTGCTGTCCATCCTTCTCCATACAATAAAATATCAGGTTTTATTTTATGAAGTTCTTTTGAGATCAGGTTCATTGTTTCAATATCATGCACTCCCATCAGGTCAAATCTGAACCCATCAATATGATACTCTTTTACCCAATACAAGACCGATTCAAGCATAAACTTCCGCATCATATACCTTTCACTGGCCGTTTCATTACCACAGGCTGTTGCATTGGAAAATTTCCCATCTTTTGTTTGCCGGTAATAATAGCCGGGCACTAGTTGATTGAAATAAGAATCTTCGGTAAGTCTTGTATGGTTATATACCACATCCATTATTACCCTTAAGCCATTCTGATGAAATGCTTGTACCATTTGTTTGAATTCCTTTATCCTTATCACTCCGTCGTAAGGATTTGTAGAGAACGAGCCATCCGGCACATTATAATTCAGCGGATCATAACCCCAATTGTATTGTGCTTTATCGGGTTGACTTTCATCCAGAGAATAAAAATCAAAACAAGGCAGCAGGTGAACATGCGTAACTCCTAATTCTTTAATGTGATCAAGACCTGTTGAAAGACCTCCTTCATTTTTTGTTCCTGTTTCAGTTAAACCTAAATATTTTCCTTTGTTTTTTATTCCGGAATTAGCTGCGATGCTGGCGTCACGAATTTGCAATTCATAAAGTATAG
>DATDCP010000479.1:0-3542 GCA_036524255.1 Chitinophagaceae bacterium | reverse complement strand
ACCATTTCATCCTGTAAGTTTCCAGGTCATGTTTTTGAATATCAGTAAGTGTAGCAGGATCTGTTTTATAACTATTAAAAACAGGAACAAACATTACGATCAGCAATCCTGTCATTATTAATAAGGAGTATAAAGCCTTATTTGCATTTTCAGTTTTTTCAATTGAAATCCCCGCAGGAACTTTTTTTGAAAAAAAGAAAAGAGCAGCGGCGGCCATGAACAATGCGCCAACACAACTGTATAGAATGATAACCTTGCTTAGACCTAATGATGCAATTTTTTCATCAGTTATAGCAGCGGTAGTTCCAAATAATGCAAAGGCAACTACAATAGGGCCAATGGTAGTTCCAAAAGAGTTCACACCACCTCCCAGGTTTACCCGATCCATGCCAGTGGAGGGATCACCTAATGCAATAGAGAATGGCTGAGCCGCAGTTTGTTGCAAGGAAAAACCAAGAGCTACTATAAAAAGGCCTGCCAGCATTCCAGCAAAAGTGTTTGCATTTACTGCAATGATCATGGCGGCGGCACCAATAGCAGAAAATAATAAACCGTAAACAATACTTCTTTTATATCCCCATTTGGCAACAAGATCTTTTCCCCCGAATGCTCCATACATAAAAAGCGCTAATGCTCCAATGTAATACGCTGTATAAAAAGCAAAGTCAACTAACTGGCTTTGAAACTGGTCAAGATTGAAGTAGTGTTTGCAAAAAGGGATAAATACACTATTGCCGGAAGCAATAAATCCCCAGAAGAAAAATACAAGAACTAACGTGCTAAGTGCTCCATAATTGGTCGGTATAAAACCAGTTGAAGATGGTGCTATAGGTTTGGAAGGTCCCATTGCTGTTGCCATAGTTGCAATCGTTTAGATGAATAATTTGGTGATGAAAATAAACAATTTTTGTTAGCGAAAATTTTTTATGCAATATTCATGTCTTTAGTAAAAACAGCTTACATTGAATTAATTTCTCTGAAACAAGTCATAGCAGCAAATGGAAATAATTCATATCTCAGCAGAATGTTACCCGGTGGCTAAGGCGGGTGGTCTTGGTGATGTAGTGGGATCATTGCCGAAATATCAGAACAAGCTTGGGCATGTGGCAAAAGTTATCATGCCAATGTACCGCACAAAATTTTTATATAACAATGACTGGGAACTGGTGCACGAAGGAAGTCAATACCTCGGAACCAAATGGTTTCATTACAGTGTTATACGGGAGAAAACAAATAAACTTGGATTTGATCTTTATCTTGTTGATATAAATGGCTTACTTGATCGTGAAAAAATTTATGGATATGATGATGACTCCGAAAGATTCACCGCATTTCAAATTGCGGTTTGTGATTGGTTAAGTAAATGGCAACACTTGCCCGATGTAATTCATGTGCATGATCACCACGCTGGATTGATCCCCTTCATGATCAAATTTTGTTATGCCTTCAGGCATTTAAGCCAAATACCAACAGTTCTTACTATTCATAATGCCCAGTACCAGGGGTGGATGGATTGGGGTAAAAGTCATTATATACCCGCTTATGATAGTTGGAAATGGGGGATGCTCGATTGGAAAAAAAATATCAACCCATTAGCATCAGCAGTACGATGTGCCTGGAAAGTAAATACCGTGAGTCAAAGCTATATGGATGAGCTGCGTCATACTGCAAACGGCCTTGAAGATCTTTTTGAATATGAAAAAGGAAAATGCAGCGGCATATTAAATGGAATTGATAATGAAGTTTGGGATCCCGAGACAGATGAGTACCTGGCAAAAAACTTTTCCGTTGAAACTCTTGAAAAAGGGAAACAAAAAAATAAAAAAGAGCTCTGTAAGCAATTTGATATTGATGAAGAAAAACCTTTGTTCACTTTTATAGGAAGATTAGTGGGAGAGAAGGCAGCGGATATTTTACCGGAAGCGATCAGTTCTTCAGTTTACCAGCATCATGGTAATTGTAATTTCTTAATTCTCGGTTCAGGTGATCCGGCTGTAGAAGGGCAACTGGAAAGTGTAAAGCACCAGTTAAATGGTTATGTAAGTACTTATATTGGTTATAGTGAATCACTGAGTCATTTAATGTATGCCGGTGCAGATTTTCTTTTAATGCCAAGCCGTGTGGAGCCATGTGGATTGAATCAGATGTATGCGTTGAGATATGGTACAGTGCCAATGGTGAGAAGTACTGGCGGGTTAAAAGATACTGTAGTTGATATTGGCGATGCCCAAGGTTTCGGAATAAGATTTAATGAAGCAAGTGTTTGGGATGTTACTTATTCAGTAGGTCGTGCTATCGATCTTTATTATAACAGGAAAGAACAGTTTCAGCAGATAAGAGAATTTATGATGAAGATCGATCATTCATGGGAGTCGTCTGCACAACAATACATATCTTTATATCAGTCGTTAAAATAATTTTTTATGGCGATCAGAACCATCACTCATTCAAGAGAAATTCTTAGCGTTATTCTTGGCGGAGGTGCAGGATCTCGTTTGTATCCTTTAACTGCAAGTAGAAGTAAGCCTGCAGTCCCGATCGCAGGTAAATATCGCTTAGTTGATATTCCTATTTCCAATTGTTTGAATAATGGAATAGGAAGGATGTTTGTACTTACACAATTCAATTCTGCCTCGCTTAACAGGCATATAAAAAATACGTATCATTTCAGTGCATTCAGTAAAGCCTTTGTTGATATTCTTGCCGCAGAACAAACACCTGACAATCCAACATGGTTCCAGGGAACTGCTGATGCGGTTAGACAAGGCCTTCGTCATATTGAGCCGTTTGAAAGTGATTATGTTTTGATCTTATCCGGGGATCAATTGTATCAAATGGATTTTGCTGAAATGCTCGACAATCATAAAGCATTGGGCGCAGATATTTCTGTTGCTACAATTCCTGTTATTGAAAGAGAAGCTCCTGAGTTTGGAATTCTTAAATCAAAAGAAGGATTAATTGATTCTTTTATTGAAAAGCCTAAAAAGGAACTTCTGCCTGATTGGACAAGTGATACTGGTGAAGCAATGAAAGCGAAAGGGAGAAATTATCTCGCATCAATGGGCATTTACATATTCAATCGTAATTTATTATTTGATTTTTTGCAGAATGAATTCCAGGATGCAACAGATTTTGGTAAAGAAATAATTCCACAGTCGATCAAAAAATATAAAGTAGCCAGCTATCAGTACACCGGTTATTGGACTGACATTGGAAATATTTATTCATTCTTTGAAGCGAATATTGACTTGACAAAAGACATCCCTGATTTTAATTTGTTCGATAGTGACCGGGTTATTTATACACGTAGCCGGATGCTACCTCCCGCAAAGATCAGCGGTACTACACTTGAAAAAACACTGGTTGCGGAGGGTTCAATAATTAATGCAAGCCGTGTTGAGCATTCTGTTATTGGTATCCGATCCCGTGTTGAACATGGGACCACTCTTGTTAACACTTATATGATGGGTAGTGATTACTATGAAACCATTGCAGAAATTGCTCATGCAAAAGAGCGGGGCATTCCATTACTTGGCATTGGC
>DATDCP010000478.1:0-9057 GCA_036524255.1 Chitinophagaceae bacterium | reverse complement strand
CAAGCAATGGATTTCTTTTTGCTTCATCGTCTTCAGCCATTACCACATTCACCATTACTTCACCTGTTTCGCAAATACGCAATAACACAGTTCTTAAAAAACCGGTATGCAATTTTTGATCGTAAAAGCTAAAATTATTTTTTCTTGCAAAATCAGCGATCGTTTTCCTGATGACATTTGTTGGCTCAGCCTGCAACCAACATCTTTCAATTTCAACTACTTTATCAAACAAACCTTTTGCATGAAAGCCGGATGCCCCATCCCGATCCCGACTTGTCGGGACCACCTTCCCACTATCCTCGCTTTTCAAAAATTCATTTTGCTCTTGAAAATTTCTAAACTCTGATTCCGGAATGAATCTTTTTGAACTGAAAGTGTATTCAAGCTTATTCCTGTACCATTTTGTTTCATCAGCTCCGAGCACTGCGGGTATTTCGGGTAATTCAACTTTTCCTATCCGCTTCAAATTATCTTCTACCTGTTGGCGCTTATAAAAAAGTTGTTTATTATACGGCAGCATTTGCCATTGACATCCGCCGCATACACCAAAATGCTGGCAAAATGGTTCAGTTCTTTCTTTTGAAAATGAATGAAACTGTAAAGGATAACCCTCTGCCCAGTCTTTTTTGCTTTTCAAAAGTTTGATATCTACAACATCACCCGGTACTACTCTTTCAATAAAAACGACCTTGCCATCAACCCGGGCAATGCTCTTGCCTTCTGCAGCATAATCTTCCACCAACACTTTTTCAAGAACAATATTTTTCTTTTTTCTTCTCACGGCGCAAAACTAAGCGTTTCAAGTTCTTACCCATACAACGATTAACAGGCTATTTGCATCTTTTTACCCTACGGTTGGGGTTTTTGAATAACTTTACCGTTTTATTATCAATACTCGATGAAGCGTATATTTTCACTGCTATTTTGCCTTAGCGCCACCTATTTTCTTTTTGCGCAAACAAATGAGTTTGAGCTTAAGGTCACTTTCAAGCCTTTCAAACATCAATTCATTTATCTCGGCTATCATTATGGTAAGCAAAAACCAATCATTGATTCGGTAATGCTGGATGATAACAGCACCGGTACATTTAAAAGGGCAAAAAAAATAGAGAAGGGCATTTACCTTATCGGGTTTCCAAACAAGTCGGGATATTTTGAGGTATTGATCGACAAAGAACAAAAATTTGCTGTTATTGCCGACTCGGCAAACCTTCTTCCTTCGATGAAGTTTGTGGGTTCGCCAGATAATTCATTGTTTTTACAATATCAGAATTACGCTTCCACAAAGGGACGTGAAATTGAAGATGCAAAAAAGCAATTGGCTACCTCAAAAACGAAAGTTGATTCAACCAAATGGACAGACCTCATTATTAAAATCGATAAAGACATACAACAATTCCGGCAGGACCTTATTACAAAAAACCCTGATGCCACTATCAGTGCTTTATTAAAGGCGATGAAAAACCCGCAAGTACCGCCTGCTGCTCAGCATCCCGGTGGAAAATATGACTCCACATTTGCCTATCGTTATTACAAAGATCATTATTGGGATGATACCTGGTTCTTTGATGAACGTCTTGCCCGTACTTCTTTCTTTGAAGAGAAACTAGATGAATATTTCGCAACAATGATCGCTCCCCATCCTGATTCTGTAATTAAAGAAATAGACTGGATGCTTGCTTATGCGACTGCGAATGATGAGATGCAACGTTTCCTGCTGGTGAAATTTATTAATCGCTACCTGAACCCGCAATACATGTGGGAAGACAAAGTATACGTTCATCTTTTTGAAAAATATTTTTCTCAAAAAGAGTATCCCTGGTTGAACGAGAAAGGAAAGAAAACAATTTTTGATCGTTACTATAGTATGGCTGCAAATATATTCGGCACTATAGCAGCCGATATTCAATTACCTGACAGTACGGGTAAAACAAAAAGTTTATACAGCATAACCAATCCATATACTATTGTTGTTTTTTGGGACCCGACCTGCGGGCATTGTAAAGAAACACTACCAAGAATAGATTCTATTTACCGGGCCAAGTGGAGTTCATTGAATGTAAAGATCTATGCTGTATCAAAAGAAACTGATGGCACAAAAAAAGACTGGCTGAACTTTGTTGGTCAACATCAACTGAAAGGATGGGACCATGTTTATAATTCAAAGGAAGCGAACGAAGCAAGGGTAAAAAATAATATCCCCAGCTACTACCAGTTGTATGACGTACAAGTGGTACCTACATTATATTTGCTGGACAAAGACAAGTCGATCATAGCCAAGAAAATACCATTTGACCAGATCGATAAAGTACTTGACTATAAGATAAAAGGCCAATAAAACCACTATTTATGAAACTACCATTACTACTTCTCACATTTTTTATTACAATTTCATTATCTGCTCAAACTCTTTTTACTTATGCAGATAAAAACGTTTCTGCAAACGAATACAAAAAAGCATTTAACAAAGTATATCCTGCACCAGTCACCAACAAGGCAATAAAAATGCGTGACTATCTTGATCTCTATATTAATTCCAAATTAAAGATCCACGAGGCAACAATAAGAGGGTATGACTCCATGCCAGGATTTATAGAAGAATATACTGCATTGCGCAACCAGGTGATCGAAAACTATATGAATGATACCGAAAGCCTGAATGCATTGGTAAACGAAGCTTTTGCCAGGAGCCTGAAAGACATCAAGGTGCAGCACATATTTATTCCTTATTACTTAGGTGTGAACTATTCTGATTCTCCTGTTGTAAAATTAAAAATGCAGGAAGCTTATATGGAACTTCAGTCAGGAAAAAGTTTTGATGCCGTTGCGTTGAAATTTTCTGCTGATCCTTCCGTTGCACAAAATAAAGGCAACCTCGGGTACATCACTGTCTTTTCATTGCCTTACCAATTTGAAAATGTTATTTACAAACTTACTCCGGGAAAATTTTCAGCCCCTTTTAGATCAAATTCCGGTTATCATATTTTTAAAAATATTGGGGAAAGGAAAGCAGTTGGCCGAATTAAGGTATCACAAATTCTTATTGCTGTTCCCCCTGGAAGCGATTCAACTGCAAAAAAACAACTTGCTGTATTGGCTGACTCCATTTATACCCGTTTGCAAAAGGGTGATGATTTTGGAAAACTTGCCTCAGCATTCAGTAATGATGTGGTCTCTTCAGCTTCAAATGGATCAATGCCTGAATTTGGTTTAGGAACTTATGACCCAACTTTTGAGGCTGCCGCTTTTTCAATATTAAAAAATGGAGCGATCAGCAAACCATTTCTTACAAATCATGGCTATCACATTATAAAAAGAACTTCTTTAACACCCCCAAAGACAGTAAAAAATAAAAAGAACCTGGATGTGATCCGCAGCCTGGTAGAAAAAGATAGCAGGGTAAATGTTGCAAAGAATAAGCAATACAATAAAATACTTGCGCAAACCGGTTTCAAGCAATTCAATGTTGACCAGGCAATGCTTCAAATGTATCTTGACAGCGTAATGGCATCAAGGCCCCCCTCTCTTGGAAACCCTGTAAATAAATCAACAGCCTTGTTCAGTGTAGGGCTATCAACAATGATCGTCAATGACCTTCTTACTTATTCTATCGCTAACAGGTATAGAGCAGATGGAAGCGGTTTAAAACCCTTTAACGAACTAAATGAAGAGTTTAAAAGAAATTCTGTGATGGAATATTACCGTGCCCATCTTGAAGAATACAATGAAGAGTTTAAAATGCAAATGAAGGAGTTGAAAGATGGTAACCTCTTTTTTGATATTATGATGAGAGAGGTTTGGTCAAATGCGCAAAGTGATACTGCGGCACAAAGAGCTTTTTATGAACAGAATAAAAGCAAGTATAAATGGAATTATAGCGCTGATGCGGTTATTTTCTATTGCGGCGATAGTGTGACAGCAAAATCATTCAGAAATACATTAATAAAAGACAAAACAAAATGGAGATCGGTACTCGAAAATTACAGTGATAAAATAACATTAGATTCATCAAGATTTGAAATAACAAAAATACCCGGTGCACAAAAAACAACTGCTAAACCCGGTACAATCACAAATATTGTAAAGAATAAAGATGATAACAGCGCTTCATTTGCATTGATATTTAAAATTTATCCTTCGCCCGGTCAAAAAACATTTGCAGATGCCCGTGGCGATGTTGTTTCTGACTTCCAGGATGCTATTGATAAAAAATGGATAGCAGAATTGAAAAAGAAATACCCCGTAAAAGTGAATGAGGAAGTGCTAAAGAGCATTGCCAAGTAAGTTAATTGGGAATTTGTAATTAGGAATTGGGTGCAAAAGTCTGTCTAATTCCAAATCCCAAATTACTAATTCCTGTTTTAAAGTTGCTTCACCACATTACAAACTACATGCGGTTTTCCCAAAGTATAATAATGCAACACCGGTACTCCTGATGCCTTTAACTCTTTAGATTGGGCAAGTAACCATTCTGTACCAGCTTGCTCAACACAAGTATCATCTTTGCAATTCAAAATTTCGTTTGACAGATCGGTAGGGATGTCAACATAAAATGTTCTTGGGATGATCGAGAGTTGTTTTTTGGAAGTGATAGGTTTTAAACCGGGAATGATCGGCACGGTGATTCCGGCAGCACGACACTGCTTTTCAAATTCAAAAAATTTTTTATTATCAAAAAACATTTGTGTTACAATATACTCAGCGCCGGAATCCACTTTATTTTTCAGGTAAGTAAGGTCGGTTTGCATATTCGGCGCTTCAAAATGTTTTTCAGGATAGCCTGCAACACCCGCACAAAATTTTGTACTGCTTGTGCCTTTTAACTCTTCTTCCAGGTAAATTCCATGATTAAGGTCCATCACTTGTTTCAACAGCTCGATCGCATATTTATGACCTCCCGGTTCTGGTTCAAAAGAAGTTTCATTTTTTGCTGCATCCCCACGAAGCACTAATACATTATCAATGCCGAGATAGCTAAGGGTTAACAACGCATCTTCCGTATCCTGCACACTGAATCCTCCGCAGATCAAATGCGGTACTGTATCAACATTGTACCGGTTCATGATAGAAGCACAAATTGCTTCTGTGCCCGGTCTTTTACGAACCACTACTTTTTCAAAATTTCCATCAGCCTTTTTCTTGAAAATATGTTCACTACGATGATAAGTAACATTAATATAGGATGGCTTAAATTCCATTAAAGGATCAAGATGGTTATAAATAGCGCTGATCCCTTTGCCTTTTAAAGGTGGTAGTATTTCAAAAGAGATCAATGTGTCCTTAGCTTGCTTAATATGATCAATTACCTTCATTCGTTAATTATTAGAACGTGCAAAGCTAAGCATGATAGCTACATGACGCAAATAGATGTTAAAGCATTTAGAGTACTAAACCATTTATCTTTCAACCCTTACTTTTGCTCCTGATGTCAATCTCAATCACTACAAAAGATCTTGTCAAACGCTACCGTCAACGGACGGTAGTGAACCATGTTTCTATTGATGTAAAACAGGGCGAGATCGTTGGTTTGCTCGGTCCAAACGGAGCCGGCAAAACAACAACTTTTTACCAGGTAGTGGGATTGATAAAACCAGACCAGGGAAATGTTTTTTTAAACGATACTGACATTACCAAATTACCCATGTATAAAAGGGCAAAATTGGGAATTGGTTACCTGCCGCAGGAAGCATCTATATTCAGAAAGTTAACAGTAGAAGATAATATCATGGCAGTTCTTCAAATGACTAAGTTGAAATATGATGAACGCCGGGAGAAATTGGAAACACTGATCAGGGAATTTCGATTGGAACATGTTCGCAAAAGTAATGGCGACGTAGTAAGTGGTGGCGAAAGAAGAAGAACAGAGATCGCAAGAGCATTGGCAACCGATCCAAAATTTATTTTATTGGATGAACCGTTTGCGGGAATTGATCCTATCGCTGTTGAAGATATCCAGGCTATTGTTGCCAGGTTGAAATATAA
This sequence comes from Chitinophagaceae bacterium, assembly GCA_036524255.1. Taxonomy (GTDB): domain Bacteria; phylum Bacteroidota; class Bacteroidia; order Chitinophagales; family Chitinophagaceae; genus VBAS01. Next base: position 3,075 of record DATDCP010000478.1, on the reverse strand, counting down.
AAACATTGGCATTCTAATTACTGATCATAATGTAACAGAAACACTGAGTATTTGCGACCGTGCTTATCTTTTGATCGAAGGAAAAATTTTTAAACATGGGACAGCCGAAGAGCTTGCTGCCGATGATGAAGTAAAAAGATTATATCTCGGAAGAAATTTTGAATTGAGAAGAAAGGATTATTTACACGAGGAAGCAAGAGGTTTTTTTACCCCGGTTACAATTACAGAAAACGATCCATCCAGGTTAATTCAGCTTACAGAACATACAATTGAAAAAACAAAATCAATCCTTGGTTTTATTGACAATTTCAGGCTAGGAAATAATAAAGGAATAGCAGCCGAAAATATGAAGGCAGATGAGTACATGAAAGAACTCAGTGAGCTGAAAGCCTCACTGATCGGTTTTGCCACCAATATCGAACACGAGGAATTAGTGCAGAGGGCTCTTGATATCCCTGATCTTGATTTTACTTCCCTCGAAGACGGCCTGATAGAAAACACTGCTTCTGTATTGCCTTTTGAAAAATTAGACCTTTTAAAAAAACATTTAATTGAAGTTGATTCTATCCTTGATATTTGTGCCATTTACCTGAAAGCAACCCTTTAATTGATTTCTTACCTGGTTTTCCCAATTAATTTTATCTTGCTCCCACACAAATGAAACTCCTTTCGCCTGCCATATCATCCCTTGCCCGCATGCGAATGTGGCGCATTGATGCATGGAAAAATAATCCGATCGAAGCACAACGTGATGTTTTACAAAACCTGGTAACTGCCGCTCAATACACAGAATTTGGCAGGCAGTATAATTTTTCGGAACTATTTACGCTCCGTGCTTTTAAAGACGCTGTTCCCATTCATGATTATGAAAACATGAAACCTTATATTGATCGCATACTAAATGGTGAACAAAATGTTTTATGGAATACTCCTATTTACTGGTTTGCAAAAAGCAGCGGCACCACTAATGATAAAAGCAAATTCATTCCTGTAAGTGATGAGAGTTTGCAGGATTGCCATTTCAAAGGAGCCAAAGATGTATTGACCTTGTATTACAATTTCAATCCTGCATCGGAATTATTAACCGGCAAAGGATTGGTGCTCGGGGGAAGTCATACAATTAACCAGGTTAATCCTGAAGCACAATATGGCGATCTAAGCGCTGTGTTATTACAGAACTCTCCTTTTTGGGGTCACTGGATAAGAACTCCTGACCTTAGTATTGCGCTAATGGATGAGTGGGAAAGCAAGATCGAAAAACTGGCAAACAGTACGATCAAAGAAGTAGTGACCTCAATTTCCGGCGTACCGACATGGACATTAGTTTTATTTAAACGAATACTTGAGATCACGGGTAAAAATTGCATCGCTGATGTTTGGCCAACACTTGAGCTTTATATGCATGGCGGTGTTTCTTTTACTCCCTATAAAGAACAATTCAAAAAACTGATCGGCAAAGACATTCATTACCTGGAAATGTATAATGCAAGCGAAGGATTTTTTGCTGCATCAGAAAATCCAGGCGAAGAGGGTATGCTATTATTTCTCGATCATGGAGTTTTTATGGAGTTCATGCCGGTAAGTGAGTATGGAAAAAAAGAACCGCAGACCATCGGGCTTCAGGATGTGGAAACGCATAAGAATTATGCATTGATCATTTCCACTACGGGTGGTTTATGGCGATACATGCTTGGTGATACGATCCAATTTACTTCTATAAAACCATTTAAGATAAAAGTTTCAGGAAGACTAAAGCATTATATCAATGCATTTGGTGAAGAAGTGATCGTTGATAATACAGATAAAGCAATTGCAATAGCGAGTGAAAAAACAGGTGCTGTTGTGGCTGATTATACTGCCGCCCCTGTTTATTTTTCTGATGCATCAAATGGTGCACATGAATGGCTGATCGAATTTGAAAAAGACCCACCAAGTCTTGATGAGTTTACAAAAGAGTTGGATAGCGCCTTAAAATCAATTAACAGCGATTACGAAGCAAAAAGATATAAGGATATTGCATTGAGTTTGCCGGTTGTTCATGCAATAAAGAAGGGAACATTTACAGAATGGCTTAGAAGAAAAGGAAAGTTGGGCGGCCAACATAAAGTGCCACGATTGTCAAATGAAAGAAATACATTGGAAGAAATCCTTACTTTCACAACATAGCCTTTATGCAACCTGTCGTTCACATTTGTAAAAATTGTAATAACAGTTTCTCAGGCAAATACTGCAACCATTGTGGTGAAAAATTATATCACGAAAAGGATAAATCTGTTTTTCACCTTTTTGAAGAAGGCTTGCATTTCTTAACTCACTTCGATGGCAAATTTTTCAATACGCTTAAAAAAATATTCACAAAGCCGGGCCAGTTATCTGTTGACTATTGCAAAGGGAAAAGAAAAACTTATTTTAAACCACTTTCCCTTTTTTTATTGCTGGTGGTGGTCTACCTGCTTTTTCCTGTTTTTGAAGGTCTAAACATGAAGCTTTATTACCATACACATCACCCCATATATGGAAAATATGCAATGCAAGAGTCAAGCGAGGTAATGATACAAAAACAGCTGACCGATAAGCAATTGACAATTTTATTTCAGCAAAAATCAGAAAAAGCGTCTAAGTTTTTATTGCTTATCCTGCTTCCCTTAACTGCACTTTTCTTCTGGCTTCTTACTTTTAAAAAAAGAAAATACTTTTTTGATCAAATGGTGTTTTCCGCAGAGATAAATTGTATGTATTTGTTGTGGGGATTTTTGCTATTACCCCTCCTGTTATTCATTAGTGAGTGGGGCTATCACCTGGTAACGAATTCCTACTTTAATATTGGTGACACTTTAACTGGGATCATAACATATGCGGTGCTTTGCACTTATGCCGGTGTAGGGGCGAGAAGATTTTACAAAATAACAAAATGGCAAAGTGTCGGTTTTGCCCTTTTATTTTATATAGCACATATAATTATCGTTCAATACATTTACAAATTCATTTTATTTTACATTGTTATTCATCAAATTCATTAGTATATGAAACTACTCGAAGGAAAAGTTGCTATCGTAACAGGAGCTGCCCGTGGTA
>DATDCP010000477.1:0-4946 GCA_036524255.1 Chitinophagaceae bacterium | reverse complement strand
GATTATGTGGGTGAATTAAAAACCTTGCTGGATAACACAAGAGCTGAGACAGAACAGGAAAACAAAATGATCAACGATAAGTTATTTGATGTGGCAAAAGATCCGAAGAAAGGATTTCAATCACCCAAACCAAAAGATGTTGTTCCTTATCTCAACTTCAGTGAACTTGAAAATAAAATGTCTGAGTTAAAAACGCAGGCTGAAGAGTTTCAAAAATTATATGCAAATGGTACGCAGCTTTCTCCTGAGAAACGAAAAGAGCTTAATCAGGTTTTATTTCAAGTGGAAAGAGCATTAATAAATGAAAAAGGATTGCCAAGAAGATCGTGGTACAAGCACCAGGTGTATGCGCCGGGGTTTTATACCGGTTATGGTGTAAAAACATTGCCGGGCATCCGTGAAGGAATTGAAGAAAGGAATTGGAAAGAGGCGCAGGATAATATTTCAGTGGTTGCAAAGACGATAGAGACCTATACAAATGAAGTAAAGCAGGCGACTACGATAGTAAAGCCAAAGGCGTTTTAATTGAATGAGAAAAACTACCAAATATATTTTTCTCTTTTTCCTGGGTACAGTTATTCTCATTGTTTCTTTTGCTCAAACCAAGGACGAACAAATCAAATTGATCCGGAAAAAGTTTGAGACCATAAATAAGGATACAACTTTAAAAAAAGTCGAGTTAGAAAATGAGGAATTTTTAAGTAATATGACTGATGGGGGCGGGAAACTGGCTGGTTTTTATAAGAACAAAGAGATAAAGAAGATTTATGAATGGATAGGGGTTTCAAATGGCATAAGTATAAAGGAATTCTATTTTGATAAAGAACAGTTGATCTTTGTTTATGAAAAGTTTGATTCATTTGTATTTGATGATAAAAGGAATGAATTTGATCTTACTAAAACCAAAATAGTTTTTCAAGGACGATATTATTTCAGCAATAAAAAATTATTCAACGAATCAACAAAAGGTGATAAATCTTTGGCTGCCCAGGATGAAAGTACGGAAAAAGGCCTGCTTGAAAGGGCCGACGATAACATGAGATTATTAAATAAAAAAGCTTATTGATATACCTAATTCTAAAATGAAATTACCTCAGCTTCTTTTGGATTCACTTGCTTCTGTACAAGGATTCGACAAAGAAGACTTTATTAAAATTCATGAATCCGGGGAGCAGGTGACTTCAGTCAGAGTGAATCCATTCAAAAAATCTGAAATCGTAAATCTGAAATCTAAAATCCCATGGACGGATCATGGCCATTATCTTGAAACCCGTCCTTCCTTTACTTTCGATCCTCTCTTTCATGCAGGTTGTTATTATGTACAGGAATCGAGCAGTATGTTTTTGGAGCAGGCATTAAAACAAACTGTTGATCTTTCACAACCATTAAAAATTCTTGATCTGTGTGCAGCTCCCGGTGGTAAATCAACGCATCTTCTGTCGCTTATTTCAAAGGAAAGTTTGCTGGTCAGCAATGAAGTGATAAGATCAAGGGCAAATATTCTTACTGACAATATTGTGAAGTGGGGTTGCAGCAATGTTATTGTTACTAATAATGATCCAAGAGATTTTCAAAGACTCGGAAATTATTTTGATGTAATAGTTGTTGATGCGCCGTGCAGCGGTAGTGGTTTATTTCGGCGTGACCTTGAAGCAATAGATGAATGGAGTGAACAGAATGTGGCTTTGTGCAGTCAGCGACAGCAAAGAATTTTAGCTGATGTTTTACCATCATTAAAAAATGGGGGAGTGCTGATCTATTCTACTTGTTCTTATTCTAAGCAGGAAGATGAACTTATCTGTGAGTGGTTGAAAGATGAATTAAAAATTAAAAATGAAGAATTAATAATTTCTCCTGATTGGAATATTGTTCAAAGTGAAGGAGGTTATCGTTTCTGGCCGGATAAGGTTAAAGGGGAAGGCTTTTTTATTGCTTGCTTTAGAAAAAATGGCGACAATGAAGAAGAGTTATATCTGCGAAAAATAAAACCGGAGAAATTCTCAGTTAAGGAAATGGAAATTTTGGATAGGAATGTAAATACTGAAGGCCTTACTTTTTTAAGACATGAGGAAATTATCTATACCGTTCCTGAAAAATTACTTGACGATGTAAATTTTGTATCATCAAAACTTCGGGTCGTGAATTGCGGAATGAGAATTGGTGAGATAATTAAGGATAAATTGATACCCGATCATGCATTGGCGCTGAGTAATATAGTGAGTGATAAAATTCAAAAACTGGAATTGGATCATGAGCAGGCTATTCAATATTTAAAGAAAAAAGAACTAAAATTAGAAGCCGATAAGAAGGGATGGACAGTAGTCACACACCAGGGTCATAATTTGGGTTGGATCAATATTCTTCCTAACCGAATTAACAATTATTATCCAAAAGAGTTAAGAATTCTTAAGGATTAAAACACCATATTTTTCTGCATCTTTGTAAAAATATATCCCGATGAAAAAACTAATGACGATCCTATCACTCTTGTTTTTTTACTCAATTGTCTTTTCTCAGGAATTGGTGATCAAATCAGGATCAAAAGTTTCGTATTTAGAACACAAAGTAGCCCCCAAAGAAGGTTTATTTCCCATAGGAAGAATGTATAATGTTCATCCACGACATATCGCCAATTTTAATGGTATTGATTTTAATAAAGGGCTTGCAATTGGGCAGCAGATAAAAGTGCCTTTAACAGATACAAATTTTAAACAGAATGTGAATAAGGGAGTGCCGGTTTATTATGTGACTGAAAAGGAAACTCTTGCTAATATCAGTGCCAAGAGTAAAGCACTAATTGGTGATCTGAGAGGATGGAATAATCTTGCAGTTGATAATGTATCTGCAGGAACAAAGCTGATCGTTGGATTTTTAATTACAAACGAAATGCAGGATAAGGTAGTAACAATTACTCCTAAGACGCTGGTGGTGGAAGAATCTGTTTCGAATGTAAAAAAACAAGAAGCTTCAGAAAATAAACAACCAGTGAATGAAACTAAAAAGGATGTAGTAGTGGAAGAATCTGTTTCAAACGTAAAAAAAGCGGAAGAGCAAAAGAAGCAAACAGAGCCGGCTCTAAAAGAAACACCTCCTGAAGTAAAGGAAGAACTAAAGAAAGAAGAGGCAAGGAAAACTGAACCCCCGGTTACCAAGCCACAAGGATCAATGAATGAAGATGGCACAGGGTACTTTAAAAATAATTTTTTTCAGCAGGTAAAAACAGCACCGCTTTCAAAAGATCAAACAGTTACTTCCTCAATTTTTAAAACTCAAAGCGGCTGGCAGGATGGTAAGTATTATATGCTTATTAATGGGGTAGAGCCGGGAACAATTGTAAAAATTACAAACCCTTCTAATAGTAAAACGGTTTATGCTAAAGTTCTCTATTCAATGGAAAAGATAAGAGAGAACCAGGGAGTGGATATCCGTATCAGTGATGCGGCTGCTTCTTCGCTTGCTGTTTCAGAAACAGATAAGTTTATTTTAAAAGTTAATTACTGATCATTTTTTCAGCAACCGGATATACCAGGGAAGTTTATTTATTTTAAGCGCAGGATAGATCTCTTCTGTTGCGCCAAAACCGCTATAAAAGAAAGCAAGATTGCGTATATCAGAACCTTCAAAGTCGAGGATTAAATTTTGATCGGCATGATCTTTAATAAATGCTTCGATCAATGCATGTGATGCCCCGATCGTTTTTCCATCGGGGTGATTGCCCACCATAATATAATAAGCCCGGTTGTGAGAGAAAAAGAAGACTGCTGATGCAAGAATCTTGTTTTGTTTATCTAGAATCCCATAAGTTTTTGCTTGTCCCTTGTTTTTTAATAACTCATAAAGCTTTTTAAAATTTGGGTAATCTTCCGGTTTTGTACCATCAATGTGTTGCAATTGCTCTTTGTTCAGTTGTATAATTTCATCAACTGAAACTAATTTACTTACACTACATCCTAGTTGAAATGCCTTTTTAATATTTCTGTTATGGTTATCGCGATAAGTTTTGGAGATCTCTTCGTAGGAGCTATTCAAATGAAGAATATAGTTGCTACTTAATAATGAAAAGCTTTTTGAATCACCAACTATATTCCCACTGTTTAAAGAAATTTCAACCAATCTAAATTTTGAGGGAAGCATACTTACAAAATCATCAATGATCCCTTTGGTTAAATTCCTGCCGAACACGCCAAGCGAAGCTGTAAAAGCTGGCTGGTACATATAATAAAAGCCATATTTCTTATTCCATATTAATGGCATTACAGCTTCATAATCTCCAAGGACGAGTGCATCCCAATGCCTGGCCATGCAATCGAGATAAAATGAATACCCATAGATAAGTCCATTGGGAGCATTGGTAATACAAGCATCCCATTTTGCTTTATCAATTTCTTTATACTGTAAATACTTTATTTGATTTCCGGTAGTCATTAAAAATCCAGGTCCCGGTTTATTTTTCTAAGACTGAAGTTAGAGATATCTATACTGAATGATATTGTTTTCCAAAATCTTCCTTTCTCTTCCAACACAGATTGTATATAATCTTTATAAATGCTACTATAGATGATTGGTACATAAATATTGACTGTGTTGGCAAATAAGGAAAGCTGCAAGCCAGCATCAAAAATAAAATGATCAAGACCTGCATCTTTATCCCATGCACCAGCGTAAGTGCCGAGATCAAAAAAGACTTTCAAAGGAATTTTTACAGGTAATATTGAAAGAGGATTTATGCCCGGCGGAATTGTAGTTGATAAATTAATGGCCGCCAGCCAATCATCTGTTTTTCCTACTTTATCAGCATACAGGTCGGTTTTTATTTTAAATCCTCCATCACGCATCATGATCTGCTGGCTTGGAAGCTTGTCAAATTTATTTCGGCCAAGAAAATAATCGCTGTATGTATAGTCCTCATAACCGTTCGGGCCTGTCATATTGAGGTGATAGCGATC
>DATDCP010000476.1:0-13395 GCA_036524255.1 Chitinophagaceae bacterium | reverse complement strand
CCCGGCGCATACACCTGGTGCTTGTACCACGATCTTCTTGGCAATCCTTTTTCATTTATCAATGCTCTTTCAACTTGAAATAAAACTTGATTTAGCTCTTTTCGTTTCTCAGGAGAAAGTTGCGTACCATTCGCATATAATTTTTGAAACTCTTCAGCCTGGGTTTTTAACACAGACATTTTATTTTCAAGTTCACTGAAGTTGAGGTAAGGAACAACATCTTTTGGTTTGGGTGATTGAAACCCTTTCTTCGGATCTTTTGCCAGGTCATATAATTTGTCACTGATCATTTTATTCTCCTGTTCAGTTTCAACTCTTGTATTATCAAGCAATGTTTTTAGTTCCCCGACATAATCATTCACCGTTTTATAAAAACTATTAAAATCAATTGGCAACACATCGGCATTTGCCAAACGCATCATTGTTCTTCCAGCAGTTTTTGATAAAGCAATTCCATATTGAAAGCCCGGATCTTTAAACCGGGTAAAGTGATCGTAAGAATCATAAACAGAATGATATTCGCCGCCACTACCTTCCCCACCAAAAGCAAGATTCAAAGATGCAATACCCAAAAACTGTAAAAAGCCTGACCAGTCAGAACCAGCACCCAGTGCACTCAGCTTAATAGTCTTATTTCCCATCAATCTTGTTCTTGTAGCCTTATCAGCATTCACCATAGTGTTTGCATATCTTCTTTCTTTTATACTCACTCCAGTTTGCGGATCTATTACTGCATCTGCTATCTCATTAAAGAAAGGTTCCAATGTATGTGAACCACCCGCACTAATAAAGCCACGACTATTACCATCTGAATTTATATATGCCACCGCTTTCTTCTTCAATTCATCCTGGTGATCCTCTGCCCATTCAGTTGAGCCCAACAATGAAGGCTCTTCACCATCCCATGCACAATACACTAATGTTCTTTTTAATTTATACCCTTTCTTCACCATTTCACCAATCACTCTTGCTTCTTCCATCTCTGCAACCATTCCACTTATCGGATCAGCAGCGCCATTCACCCAACCATCATGATGATTACCACGAATGATCCATTCATCAGGCAATTCACTGCCCGGTAATTTTGCGATCACGTTATATAATGGTTTTATATCCCAATTGAACTGCAATTTCAAATGAACTTTTTCCTTACTCGGTCCTACATGATAAGTCAACGGCAAACCACCACGCCATGAAGCAGGTACCACAGGCCCGCCCAATGATTGTAACAAAGGCAATGCATCTTCATAAGAGATCGGCAGCACTGGAATTTTCATGATCGTTACCACATCTTCCCTGTTCAATCGCTTCGCATCTTTAGTAGCGCCAATACCCGGCGTTAGCGGATCGCCGGGATACACAGGCATATCCATCACCGAGCCACGCTGCACACCATCTTTCGGACGGTAAGGGCCAACAGGGTATACATCACCCACCATATAGCCATCATCTTCCGGATCAGAATAAATAATGCAACCAATAGCGCCATGCTCATACGCCACTTTTGGTTTTATACCACGCCATGAGCCCCCATATTTTGCGATCACAATTTTTCCTTTCACACTTATTCCCATTCTTTCCAGTTCATCATAATCAGCAGGAATACCACGATTCACATAGACCAATTCAGCCGTCACATCACCATCAGCCGAATAGGCATTGTATGACGGAAGCTGTTCCGATTTCTGTCCGCTTGTTTTATCTTCCTTCAGTGCAGGCTCATCCAACTTTGCTTTGTATGGTTTTGCCCCCAGCAATTCCAACACTCTTGTTTTCGGCGTTGGAAACAACACATGGTATTCTGCGATCTCCGTTTGATAACCCCATGAACGAAAAAGATTGACCATGTAATCTGCATTTGCCTTTCCCTGCGGACTGCCCACATGATGCGGATGCGAAGTAAGGAACTGCATCCATGTATCGAGGTTCTTTGCATTCAGTTGCGCATCGTATTGTTTTTCCCAATCCAACTGCGATTTTGCATTGGCTTCATTAAAGCCCATGATCTTTTGCGCATTGATGATTCTTGCTGATAAAACCAGTACTAATACAAATAGAGATCTTCTCATGACGTGTTTGATTTTTATGTAGTCGGCTAATTTACTACTATTAAGCATTCGTTGCGTCGCACTCTTGTGCTGCATCAATTCTATTCAGCAATCTAAAGAAGTTGTGTAAATTAGGGACCATATTTTAAACTCATGGAACAAAATCAATCTGATGTTTTAACTGAAAGTCTTTTACAGCTTAAGAATAAACGAAGAAAAGACTTACTCCCCTGGTGGGTAAAAGTATTCATTTGGATATTCTTAATTTTTGGGGCAATAGCTCCTTTCGCACTGATTGCTGGAATTATGGGTTACGATTTTGAAATAAGTCTTTACGGACTTGAAACAAATAAACCAATTTCTATAATTGGGCTTTCTTTGATATTAATATTTTCTTTTAAAGGAATTACTGCTTACAGTCTATTGAAAGAAAAAAATTGGGCTGTGACTTTGGGAATTATGGATGCAATAGCTGGAATAGCCCTTTGTTCTTTAGCCATGATTTATCCACTTGTCAATTCGACTTCAGGAACAAATTTTTCTTTTAAACTTGAACTCCTTTTGCTTATTCCTTATTTATTAAAAATGATTAAAATAAAACCTGAATGGGAGAAATCAATTCTCTTCTAATTAAAATCTAAAGTGACTCTTAAAGTGCCACTGCTTCTTAAACTCTTTCAACAATGGACGAAGACCTACAACAAATGAACAAAGACCAGCTGATGGAAGAAATAAAAAAACTAAGAGCTGGCATTCGTGAACACAGAGATAGTACCGGCCAGGAGCTATGCTGGCACCATCCAAAACTCTGGTCGCTGCTTCCTGAAAAAATAGATCCAAAAATTTCTGTACCCGAATGGCCCGAATTTATGAAAGGCTGTATTCGTTATCGTTTGTCGCTTGATCAACAAAATCCTTAACAACATTTTTCAGCTGGAAATCAAACACTCTTTATCTCACTTACAAGTTCATTCAGCGCTTTTTTTGCATCGCCAAACAGCATGGAGGTTTTTGGTTGGTAAAAGAGTTCATTCTCGATACCGGCATAACCCGGTTTCATTGAACGTTTATTTACAATCACCATTTTCGCTAATTCAACATCCAATATTGGCATTCCATAGATCGGTGAAGAAGGATCATGTTTAGCAGCAGGATTCACAACATCATTGGCGCCTAATATAAGTACAACATCGGTCGACGGAAATTCTTCATTGGCAATTTCCATCTCCAATAATTTTTCATAACTCACATCCGCTTCTGCCAGTAAAACATTCATGTGTCCCGGCATGCGACCGGCAACAGGATGTATCGCATACTTTACCTGCACACCTTTCGATTCTAATATTTTTTCAAGATCATGACAAGCATGCTGTGCCTGTGCTACAGCAAGACCATAACCAGGAACAATAATTACTTTGTTGGCAAAGCTCATCACAACAGCCGCATCATTCATCGTGATCTCCTTGTGTTGCATAGGACCTTTGTCACTACTGCCCTTCGCTGAACCACCAAAAGATCCTATTAATACATTCATTAAAGAACGATTCATTGCTTTACACATCAGTACGGTCAGGATCGTACCCGCTGCTCCAACAAGAATTCCCCCGGTAAAGATCACTTTATTGTTATATAAGAATCCACTACAAGCTGCAGACATACCGCTAAGAGAATTCAATAACGAAATAACAACCGGCATATCAGCGCCGCCGATCGGCATTACAAATAAAATTCCATACATCAATGACAACGCTAATACAGCATAGAACCATACCGAGTTGGCGTTGGCCGCATCAGCAGTTATGTAAGCTGATAAACCGATAGCGATAATTAGTAAAGCAATGTTGACAAGGTGCTGACCTTTGAATGCAAAGTCTTTTACTTTACCGCTTAATTTTCCCCAGGCGATCATGCTTCCGGAAAATGTGATACCCCCTAATATTATACCTGAAAACAAAATGATCAGTGTGCCGGAAGTCACTGGTAACACCAGGAACTCATCCGCAGTAGCAGCAATCTGAAAATTATCTTTTACAAGCTGATTGTATTCTATTATTGAGATCAATGCGGCGCTTGCTCCTCCTAATCCATTGAACAAACTCACCATCTCAGGCATGGCAGTCATTTTAACTTTTTTTGCCATGATCACCCCCACTACTGTACCGATCAATAAACCACCGAATATCCATCCATAATTTTTCAGACCGGCTCCCCTTTCATCTTTAAATAAAAAAATTGTTCCGAAAATTGCGAATAACATACCGATACCAGCAAAGATATTTCCTTTTCTTGCGGACGCCGGTTGCGACATCATCTGTAGTCCAATGATAAATGTGACCGCAGCAATAATGTATATAAGTATTAAGATCGAAAATCCCATTAGTTTATTTTTTCTTCTTGAACATTTCCAACATTCTGTCAGTAACAACAAATCCGCCAACTACATTCATAGTACCAAATATCACAGCAAGTAATCCCAGTATCAATGCAACATAGTTATTGGGATTGACCCTGCCCATTACGATTATTGCACCGATGATAACGACACCACTGATCGCATTGGCATGACTCATTAATGGCGTATGTAATACAGTTGGCACCCTGCTGATCACCACAAATCCCAAAAAGATCACAAGGATCAGGATGTAGAGGATCTGCTCATTGGCCATTACCCAGTTAAAGATCGATTCCATATGATTTTATTGTATTAAGTTTTTAACCTTGTCATTTACGATCGCACCATTATTTACCATACATGCTCCACTAACCAATTCATCCTCCCAATTCAATTTGATGTTATTTTCTTTATCCATGATCAATGGAAGAAAATTCAGAATATTTTTTCCATAAAGCTTACTTGAATCGTAGGACATGGTGCCTGCCAAATTACTATTACCGGCAATCGTGACACCATGATATTCGATCACCTCGTTATTTTTTGTAACTGGCGTGTTACCTCCTGTTGCAGCTGCAAGATCAATGATCACTGAACCTTTCCGCATATTCTCTATCATTTCTTCTGTGATCAATATTGGTGCTTTCATGCCCGGTATCTGCGCTGTAGTTATAACAATATCTGCTTTGGCGATAGACTCGGCAATTTTTTCTTTCTGTTTTCTTTTATAATCTTCCGATTGATCAACTGCATATCCACCGGCACTGCTTGCATCTGCCGCTCCTTCTACTTCAATAAACTTAGCGCCAAGGCTCATTACTTCTTCTTTTACCGCAGGTCTTGTATCAAATACTTCAACTACCGCTCCTAATCTTTTTGCAGTAGCAATTGCCTGTAACCCTGCAACACCGGCCCCGAGTATTAAGAGTTTTGCTGGCTTGATGCTTCCTGCAGCAGTCATTAACATGGGAAAATATCTCGGATACAATGTTGAAGCGACCAACACAGCTTTATATCCTGCAATGTTAGCCTGGCTGCTCAGCACATCCATAGTTTGTGCACGGGTTGTACGTGGGAGCATATCCATTGAGAAAACTGTAATACCTGCAGCCGCATATTCATTCATCAATTTCGTATTGAATAATGGCTGGTAAATACCGATAATTATTTTTGACCGGCTGTTTAATTCTGCAACTGGAATCGGATTGATCTGCAAAATGATATCGGCTTCATTTAAGATCGTAGCCCGGTCTTTTATTTGCACACCTGCTTCCAGGTATTCCTTGTCAAAACAAGCGGCATTATCTCCTGCGCCTGGTTCAGCAAGAACGGTTATTCCTTTTTTTACTAATAAAGCGGCTGATTCAGCAAGAATAGATACTCTTCGTTCAGGCGCCGGCTCTTTCAGGATACCAATCGTCATGTGTCATTAGATGTTATAGCGATGAAGATAATTGTTTTCTAAAAACGAATAGTGAAATGTTGTTTCTCTTTGAATTCCTTTCTAAAAAAAACAATTCCAATAAAAAAAAGGTCAATGCTGCATTTAACCGCAACATCATTTTTTATTGTCTCCCAAGTTGATTCCATATCTCTACTCCAATGAATGTCATCAAAAACAAGAATTGAATCGTAATTGGTTTTAGCGAGAAGCTCTTTAAAATATCTTTCCGTTGGTTCTTTTCTATGATTCCCATCGATGAAAGCTAAGTCGACAGACGACAGACCACGGACCACAGAAGATAGTGTGTTATCGAAGTTACCTTCAACTATTTCAATATTTCCGATTTCTAGATTTCTAAAGTTTCTTTTTGCAACTTCTCCAATTTCCTTTGAACCTTCCATGGTTATCAAACTTGCATCGGGTTTTGCAAATGAAAGGTAAGATGTTGTAATGCCCAATGAAGTTCCTAATTCAAGAATAGTTGCAGGCTGATAATGGTTTACCATTCGAAAAAGTAATTGCCCAAACTTTTTGGGCTTTGCCGCATTCTTTGCAATAGATGAAATACTTCTCTTACCTTTTTTATCAACGACAGAACCAGCGCCAAAATCTTCAACTTCTAAAACTGTATTATCATTCAAAAGTTGACTCCGTAACGCCTCCACTTTCTCATAGGCTGGATAAACTGTCTTATCATTTAAAATTTTTGTTATGAATTCAAAAACAAAAGGAGAATGCATTCCATGACCTTTACCATTCGAGGCTGTAAAATAATATTCAAGATATTTAAGAAGTAGTTGTCCTTTCGAATACATAGAAGCAATCTAAACAATCATTGGCATATTAGCACATCAGCAAATTATCACATTGGTTTCCTCTCCCACAGTTGAAACGAAAAAGCATAAGCATGTTTTTCATCAGCAGGATTTTCTGTTTTACTCACCAATGACCAGTCGTTCTTTTCAATAACAGGGAAATAAGTATCACCTTCCAGTTCTGCACGAACTCTTGTCATATAAATTTTATTTGCCCTGTCAAAAGCGATCACGTAGATCACGCCGCCCCCGATAATGAAAATTTCCTTGTAATTAAGTTGTTCTGCAAGCGATGCGGCCGCATCCACACTATCCACCACGGAAACTCCTTCTGCATTCCAGCCCGGTTGCCTGGTGATCACAATATTTTTTCTACCTGGCAACGGCTTGCTCCCCATTGATTCAAAAGTCTTTCTTCCCATTACTACGGGCATTGCCCAGGTAACATTCTTAAAAAACTTCATATCCTTTGGCAAATGCCATAGCAATTGATTGTTTTTACCAATCACGTTATTGTCTGAAGCAGCGACGACGAGGGAAATTATCATTTTAGAATTCAGGTTTTAGATTTCGGATTTAAAAGAAATCCCAATGCAATCTAAAATCTAAAATCTAAAATCCGAAATCTGAAATTAAACAGCAACAGGTGCTTTGATCGCCGGATGACTCTGATAATTTTCCAATGTAAAATCTTCGAATTTAAAATCAAAGATGTTTTTTACTGAAGGATTCAGTTTCATTGTTGGCAACGGAAATGGAGTTCGGCTTAATTGTAGTTTTACCTGCTCCATATGATTGTTATAAATATGAACATCACCGAATGTATGTACAAACTCTCCCGCTTCAAGATCACAAACCTGTGCGATCATTAAGGTAAGCAAGGCATAAGAAGCAATATTGAAAGGAACACCCAAAAAAACATCGGCGCTTCTTTGATAAAGCTGGCAACTTAATTTTCCATTAGCCACATAAAATTGAAATAAGGTATGACAAGGCATCAGGGCCATTTCAGGAAGCTCGGTCACATTCCATGCACTCACTATTAATCGACGGCTATCAGGATTAGATTTGATCTGCTTTACCAGGTCAGATATCTGATCAACAACTTTTCCATCCTTGCCTTCCCAGCTACGCCATTGTTTTCCATACACAGGTCCAAGCTCCCCATTTCCATTTGCCCATTCATTCCAGATACTCACACCATTTTCTTTTAAATATTGAATGTTAGTCTCCCCTTTTAAGAACCAAAGCAATTCATGAATGATACTTTTTGTATGAACCTTTTTTGTGGTAACTAAAGGAAACCCTTTTTGCAGGTCAAAACGCATTTGATACCCAAAAGTGCTGATAGTACCGGTGCCGGTACGGTCATGTTTTTGTGAGCCGGTATCAAGAATATGCTGAAGGAGATCGAGATATTGTTGCATGGCCGCAAGTTAAGAGAAAGCGATGAGCCTTGAACCGCAGGTTACCTGCTGTGAGTAAAATTTGAATTAGTATAAATAAAAATACCCCGGTAAATATCTCCGCTCATGTCAGATTACCGGGGTTGCCTAAAACCCTATGCAAGTATTCCTAATATTATTGTATCGCTGATTCTGTGAACTGCTCTTTGTTTTCTTCTTTGAATACAGATTTCATAACGATCACCGGAGATTCAGGGATCTCTTCCTGGAGAATATCAGAAAGTTTCCGGTGAAATCCTTTAATGAAGGTTTGACTTCTTTCTAATCTTTCCTCCAACTTTATTTTAGCCTCATTTACTTCTGTAAGTTGTGTCTGCAGTTCATTAATGAGAATGCTTTTCTTATCTAATACAAACGAGGAGCTTGAGTTCTGCTCTTGCAGTTCTTTAATCGTTGTTTCCAATTGTACCGCATTAACTGTTGCGGATTGTACAACTTCTTTTAGAAAAAGTATTTCCTGCTCTTTATCATGCACTGTGGCCTGGAACTCTTTAATGGATTGTTCCTTTACTTCGAGCCTCTCATTTGCGTCCATAAGTTTTATTCCAAGCTCCCGGAATTGTTGTTCCTCCAAATGATGATTTTTGATCCTCTGTTCCAATTGCTGCTGAAGAAAAACGATCTGTTTCTTTTTTTCTTCCAAAACATCTTTTAAATATTCCTGTTCATTGATACGTTTTTTTAACCCAGCTTTTTCTTCGTCCCATTTTTGGATCATTGAAGTGAACCCTGTCCCATTGTCGCAATAAACATTTAATTGTTCCCGTAAATTAACATTTTCCTTTTCAAGGTTTTCAAAAGAAATTGTCAATTGATTTAATTCGGCGAGCAATTCTTTTTTTTCAAGTTCATATTCCTGTTGTGTCGGGTCGATCTGTTCATAAGGTATTTGTTGCAGATCTGTATGTATCGTTTCCATGGTCTTATTTTTTTTTGTTTCGAAATTTTGATAACTATTTACCCGTAATTGCTGATACTTTTCAGAAAGAACTTTAAAATCTTTTTGAATAGCGATATACCGGGCATTACTATGAGAAAGATAATTCATGATCCTCCTCGTTTCTTCTTTGTTTCCATGCAAAAACATATTCAAAGGCATCAAAGAAACATCGTCATAGCCTGCACCCGATCCTTCGCTTTCAAAAAATAACGGTTCTTCCAAATTCTTCTTCTTTCTTTTATTCTTATAATGAATAACGGTTGTGATGAACATCCCGATCAATAGTGCCGGAATGCTTATCCAAAGAAAGATCTGCAGGAATTTAAAAAAAACAATTAATGATGCATCAAATAATAGCAGCATATCGAAATTTTAGTAAGAGATCAATAAAAAATCGGCGATTGGTTTAGCTGCTTAAGTGGTGAGACCGATGGTAGAAGTATCGAAACCCTCAATTACTCGCTCAGAGGTTATATACTCAGATTATCCTAAGAGATTATCTTCAAGAATAATACCAAAACATTCAATAAAGTCTAATGTGTAAATTTTTTGGACTTGTTTTTCTCCACAATCCAAATTAGCTTTTGTAATTATTCTCAAATGGGGAAGCCCTTAATGCAGAAAGTGTAAGCCTGAAAAATTTACAAGCCTCTTCTTTTGATCTCTTTACTTATCAAAGCCAATTCCCGACCTGTTTGCCCCCCGATAGAAGTATTTTCCTGTGCCCTGCGCATAAGATAGGGCACCACATCTTTTATTGGCCCAAAGGGAAGGTATTTGCTAACATTGCATCCGGCTTTAGCAAGATTGAAAGTAATATTATCACTCATTCCATATAACTGGCTCCAATGTACATGATGATGCTTTAATGGTAATCCTTTTTGCTGCAGTAATTCCACCGCCAGCATATTGCTGCGTTCATTATGCGATGCAACTACCAATGAGATCTTATCAAGATGATCAATGCAGAATCTTACGCCTTCATCAAAATCTTTATCGCTGCTTTCTTTGTTTGGCTGGATAGGTGAAGAATAATTCATTTCAGCTGCCCTTTTTCCTTCCTTTTCCATGTAAGCACCCCGAACAAGTTTGGCCCCCAGAATAAATTTTCTTTCAACAGCAGCCTCATAAGAGTCTTTTAAAAATTGTAACCGATCACTACGATAATGCTGCGTGGTATTATAAACTATGCATTTTTCTTTGTTGTAAGTATCCATCATTATGATCGTCAAAGCATCGACAGGATCCTGTATCCATGTTTCTTCTGCATCTACAAAGACGCCCACATGCCCCTTTGCTGCAGTTTCGCAAATGCGGTGCATTCTTATTCTTACACGATGCCATTCTTCTCTTTCATCGGTGGAAAGGTCTTCCACCGCTTTCAGATGCTTTTTCATCAGGCTCCCTTCATTCTTATGCATCATTGCATCTAATTTTTCCAGCAAACCAAAACGGGCAAAGCCGGTCACCTTCACACTCATGAAAGGAATATTCGGCTGAGTGGATGCATAATTAATAACACGAATAAATTCATCACAGGCATGATCGAAATTATCTTCTCCTTCTTTCCCTTCCACGCCATAGTCAAGGATCACCTGCACACCATACTTTTCTAATTTATCGGCTACAACCACATTCTGCTCCAATGTTTCTCCACCAACAAACTGCTGGAAAATTGTGTTGCGAATGATCGATTTTACAAAAGGAAGATTCCATTTTACCGCTATGGGTGTCACCTTGGTCCCTAGTTTCACTAACCATGGTTTTCCCATGACTGAAAAAAGAAAATTAGCTTGTTTTAATTCTTTATCGGATTTGTAAGCAAATGCTATCTCGGTGTTGTCAAAAGAAATTTCGGGCTGTGCCTGCATAGCGATCTTTTATTAATCTTTGAGAATGGACAAATGTAAAGGATTCAGGATTCTTAACAAATGATAGTATGAATTAAAACAGATGACTAAAATGTGATTTAATAACTTCGTGCAAATTTTTTTCATGCAAACAAAAAAAGCTGCCGATAGCCTGGTAATTATGACAGAATTAGTATTGCCAAATGACACCAATACTTTTGGAAACCTGATGGGTGGCCGGCTGATGTACTGGATGGATATTGCTGCTGCGCTTGCCGCCATGAAACATTGCGGAGCTCCTGTAGTTACAGCTTCTGTTGATAATATATCTTTTGAAGCTCCCATTAAAATTGGAAATGTCGTGCACATTGAAGCAAAGGTTTCAAGAGCCTTTAATACTTCTATGGAGGTGCATCTCGCAGTGTGGGGGGAAGATGCAATTCATCAATACAAATACAAAAGCAATGAAGCCTACTATACATTTGTGGCTCTTGATCCTAATGGCAAACCAAGACCAGTTCCGCAAATGACACCTGAAACCGAAGGAGAAAAGAAATTATTTGATGGCGCATTAAGGAGAAGACAAGTGAGATTAATATTGGGAGGAAAAATGAAACCAGATGACGCAACTGAATTGAAAGCTCTTTTCAATAGAGATTGACAATTATTAATTTTTAATTCTTAATTAATAATTTCTTTCTTCCAATGATGGGCCCCTTTCATCATGTATTCTTTGCTTTGTTCAATTGCATCCATAATTTTTTTCATGATCTCCTCTGTCGGTGCATCATAATCAATTTGCAGTGGTTCTTTAAAATTTACAGTCAATAACGAACCTGTCTTTTTAAAAGTCAAGCCCTTTTTACCAAAGGCCCTCCAGAAGCCATTTATAACAACTGGTATAACGATCGGCTTGTTTCTTTTAATGATCAAAGCGGTTCCTTTTCTTCCTGGAGCAAAAGCCTTTGTGGTTCCTTGAGGAAAAGTAATGACCCAGTTGTCATCCAATGCTCTTTCAATTTTTCTTGTGTCAGAAGGATCAAGACCTTTTCTTTTTATTGTACTGTCAGGATTCCAGGTTCGCTTTACTGTGATGGCACCGGCCAGCGTAAAAAAACGGCTAATAAAACTTCCTCTCATTGTTTCTTCGGCAGCCACATAATATACTCTTGTAAATGGATTTAATAAATAGTAGGGAACTCCAAGGCGGTTTTTTTTGCCCCATTTCACCGCACAAAAAATATGAAGAAACGTTATGACGTCAGCAAAATAAGTTTGATGATTGCTTACAAAAAGAACATTATGCTTTGGCAGTTTACTGATATGTTCTGTTCCTGAAATTTTTAGCTTATTTAGGATCATAAGCCCCGGGTAAGAAACGATGCCCACAATAGCATAGACCACTGAACGGAGTGGTTTGATGTGTTTTAATCTTTGAATAAATCCAGCCATTGGATCTAAGAATCTTGACTCAAATTAAGGATTTGTAAACAAACCATGATTCCTTGCTTAAATCCGCTAATCAGTTTTAAAACCTTCCTGAAATAAAAAAATATTTTCAAAAAAACTTAGAATCTTCGCAAACATTCTTATTTTTAAGACCCATTACTTACTTCGATCCCAGGAAATTCTTACAAATAATCCCCTCCCCCGAAAATGTAATCCTTAGCCCCACAAATGGCGTAAAGCCACATGAAATCTTAAGAACATTTGTACGTTTTTTAAATAATCCATCCTCCAAAGAATTACCGCCCCGCGTCGATTGACTTTTGATGTGAAAGATTTCGCCTATTTAAATTGATCAGTATTGCTTAACAAATCTAATTGTGGCCTAAAGATTGTATTTAACCTTTAATGTTTTTATTATGAAAGAAGAAATTTATGACCAAATGGGAACGAAATTCAAAATCCTTTTAGCTGCATCTATAGGGATACTAGTAGCAGTTATTGCTCTGGGTGAGATGGGAATTATATAATTATACTTTTTGAAATATTGAAATAAAAAAAGTCTCGCCGAAGCGAGACTTAATAATTTGTATCTATTCAAAGTGGATTTAATTACTCACTTTTAGGAGCTTCTTCCGTACCGCCTTTCTCTTCTTCTTTTAGCTTAGCTTTAATTTCAGCTAAAGCACCAAGATCACCGAGAGTTGCTTTTTCTACTTTCGCTTGTACATTCTTCACAGCTTTGCGGGTCTTATCAGCTTCCACTTTTGCTTCCTTACGGGCAGCTTCTTTCTCTTCCACTTTAGCTTGTTCCCATGTACGTGTATGAGATAAAACGATACGCTTTTCATTACGATCAAACTCGATCACCATGAACTGCGTGGTCTCATCTGCACTTACAGTTTTACCATCTTCTTTTGCAAGATGACGGGCTGGGGCAAAACCTTCCAATCCATAAGGCAATTGAACAACAGCGCCTTTATCATCACGACGA
>DATDCP010000475.1:0-13196 GCA_036524255.1 Chitinophagaceae bacterium | reverse complement strand
TATTTATGGTATCGGTGCTGCGCAACCAGCTTACAGTGGTCCAATGACATCAACTGATTTGTTGCAGGATATTTATAAGCAAAGAAGACTTGAAATGTTTATAAGTGGCCAGGAACTTGAAGATAGTCGCAGGTTTGCTCGCCCGGCGCCTAACACGCCAGGCGAAGAAAGAAACAGAACATTCTTGCCTTATCCTTTTATTGAAAGAGATAATAACACAAATACACCTGCTGACCCCGCAATATGAGTTTTGATTTTCGGTTATATAAGCAGTAAGGGCTACCACGAGGTGGCCCTTTTTTATTTAATGAGATGAGGCATCAACCTAGTTACCTGAATTATAAAAAACCCCAGCTAATTAAGCTGAGGTTAACTATGATTGAGCTTTAGCCTAATTTCTTCTTACTCTGAATGTGGCAGATACATTATGAAGATTACTATTCAATATTTCCCGGAACTGTCCTGTAAAACTTCCTTCAATAAACTGACCGGGTGCTCCATAAGTGGTAAAGGTTATATTGAAAGGTGTTACCAGTGTTATTGAAGAATCTCCATACTGATTTGCGGTCATAAACATCAGGGGGAAAGTTCCTACTGCACCTCCCTGGGTGTAAAAATCAATATTAATGTTCGGCTGACTTATTCTGAAGGCATTAACAAACGTTACAGGTTGTGATGTTCCGTTACTGGTAGAAACGAAAAAAGAATCTGCTGTGGTGGCAGTACTTAAACTGAAGTTGGTTCCATCCAGGGTGTAATTGATAAAGCTAACTGATGATGTACCACAGGCAGATAATGTTCCGGTGTTTGCTGTTCCACTTGAAGCAGTCCCGCTCCATGTTGCACTTTGCAAGTTGCTGGTATTATCAACAACAACAACTTCAATAGTTGCGTTGCTGTTTGAGCAACGTGTAACAGTTAATGAGAAATTACCATTGTTGATTGGCTTATTATAAAGGTGTCCATCATAATAAATTAATGCATTACCATTTGTTACAGGTTGATTGCTACAATTTACTGCGCTGCCGGTGATCTGTAAATAATTTACTGCTGGTATTGTCACTGCTATTGTACCAAGATTTGTATTTGAACTATAAGGTCCGATATTCTGCGAAAAAATTGGTTGATTACAATTGCTGAAAACTTCCAGCAATAAGGGCTCGTTTTTTGGTACCAGGCCGCCAACATGACCTAATGAATCAGTATAACCATAGCTTGATCCGCCACCATTCACCCTTGTAATTTTTACGGGTGTAAATGGTAATGCTCCTTCCACAGTTTTAAGACTCAGCTCAAGATAAATTGTCGGAATACTTATATCGCAATTCCAGAATGAGAAATGACTTACATCACCTTCATAATAATCGGTTCCTTTTATTGCGCTGCCTTCCTGCTTCCAAAGACCAGTTGTTTCATCAACTGACCAAAGAGGAATAGTTGCAGGTGCAGTTAAACGTAAAGAAGAAGAAGGAATAGTGAATCTAAGTTTTGCAGTTTTACCAGTTGCAATTTGCAATTGTTCGCCATTATTGCCTTCCAATACCACCGCAAGCATTCCATAGGATTTTAGTGTTACCCGGTTATTATCTGCGTCAATACCCTGGAAACTTCCGGGAACTAATTGTGCAATATCTGCGGATGTAGGATCAATCACCTCGGCATAAACTTTTACACTACCCGAATAAGATTGATTAGTTGATTTTAACACAACAGCCGATGCCGGCAAAGTAATTTTAGAATTATCAGGCAGACTTAGTGAGCCACCTGCTACAGCATCAATACTCCCGATCAAAGTTTTTGGAACAAGTTTTAGTTTAACAAAATTCGTATTGTTAGGAGAAACAGAAAATACACGATAACCTTTGAAGAAGCCATTCTTTTCTACTGTTAGCACTGCAGAATATTTATCAAGTTGTATATTATTAAAACGAAACAGGCCACGATTATCAGTGGTTGTAGTATTACTACCCGCTTTTACAGTTGCGCCTGAAACAGCATTATTGTTCTTGTCAACTACTTTACCTGTAACTGTTCCCTGGACTGGGGTTGGGTTTACAACCGTACCAGTGCCTCCACCGGTTCCGGGGCTATCATTTTTTACTTCTTTTTGGCATGATAAGAGAGAAATGGAAATAACCAGGCCGATAAGCAGGCAATTGGTGGCATTTATTCTCATAGTAGCGTTTTTTCAGTTAGTAAAAATAAGTAATGCTTCTGACGGAATTGTTATTAAATAGTTTAAAATTGGCAATGCAACGTTGGATAAAAACTTGTTGTCAGAACCTGTAAGAAAGGATAATGGATACTCAAAAACTGGTAAAGGATTGCATCAGGGAAATTCCGGCTGCCCAGCGACAGCTATATGACCATTTTGCCGAATCGATGCTTGGGGTTTGTTATCGTTATACCAAATCAATAGATGATGCTGAAGATGTGTTACAGGATGGGTTTGTAAAAGTCTTCAGGAACCTTGGACAATATAAATATGAAGGTGAACTGGGTGGATGGATAAGAAGAATAATGGTAACGACTGCACTGAATTTCCTGAAAAAAAATTCCCGTTACAATCATGATTTTTCTTTTGACAATGAGAACCTGCACCCGGTAGCGGATGATAATCCCGAAGTAAAAATGACAGGTAAAGAATTGGCGGACCTGGTGAGGCAATTACCGATAGGTTATCAAACAATATTTAACCTGCATGCAGTGGAAGGATTTAGTCATGTTGAAATAGGGAAAATGCTGGGAATAAATGAAGGAACATCAAGATCACAATATGCAAGGGCAAGAGCATTATTGATCAGTTGGATCAAAAAAAATGATCAGGTAAATTTTAAAACTGGTGTATATGCCGGAAAATGAATTTGAGAAAAAAGTTTCTTCCGAAATGCAGGAGCTGAGATTCAAGCCTTCAGATAATGTATGGCTGCGTGTGGAAGAAAGAATTAAAACGAAAAAGAAAAGAAGAGTATTCGTTATTATATTCTTGCTGGCAGGGCTTGGATTGCTCGGCTATTGGCAACGCACCAATTTATTTGGTGAGCAAAAAAATGAGATTGCAAAAACTGTTCAAAAGGATTCCCCTGGAGAAAAACAAAAAGAGGACAATTCTCAATCTACAAATGAAATCAATAATTCTTCGGCAATAAAACAAAACACTGAAACAACAAAACCTGAAGAAACAACGAATACAACCGTTAAGACTGCAGATAATAAACCAACTGATGATAGATCAGTGATCGATAAAAAAGATATTGTTGTTTCTAAAAACGAGATCAGGAAGCCAACGAAAAACAATGAAGAAGCAAAAGGGAAAACAGGTTCTGTAAAAACTAAAAAAGATCCTAAGCCCGAAGCTTCAATTGCTATTGTATCTGCAAATTCGAAAACGAAAAACGGGGTTGTTGATTATACGTCTAAAGATCTAACAGCGAATCCTGAAACCAATGCGAAACAGCAGGATACCAATCAGGCTGATGTAAAGCCGGTTGAAAATAAAATTGATTCTGCAAAAGCCGTAACAGGTGAACAGGAAAAAAATGCTACACCAAAAACGGATACTCTTTTGAAAGCAGATCCTGCGAAAGATCCTGTTCCACCAATCGTACAGATAAATCTTTCAGAAAAAAAATGGAAATGGGGATTTCATATTACGCCGGGTATTTCATCCTTAAATGATAATGGTATTTCTTTTAGTGGATTAAAAAACGCTGATGCTTTAAATTTTCAAAGCCCAACAGTAGGAAGTGGAACAGGGGCAGTGCCTCCTCCCGTACAACAAAAGCCTTCTGAAGTTAAAGCTGGATTTGCTTTCCAGGTCGGTGCTTTTGCACAAAGAAAATTATCAAGCCGTACCAGTCTTTCAGCGGGTTTGCAATATGGATATTACAGCAATATCTTTCATGTTGGGAATAGAAGAGATTCGCTTATAGGTAATGCTAATGCACTATTTTCTGGTACTCTTGATCGTAATGCCAGCCAGGTATACAGTGCAGGAGGCGGCACAACGAAACATACTAATCATTATCATTTTATTGAATTACCATTTTTATTTCAATGGCAATTGAATAAAAATAAAACAAAGCCTTTTATATGGAGTGCAGGTTTTACCGTAGGCCAACTTATCGCAAGCAAGACAATTATGTATGACACCGCTTTCAATGGTGTTTATTATGAAAATAAAAGTCAGCTGAATAAAACCCAGTTCAGTTTATCAACCGGTTTTTCCTGGACAATAGCAAATAAAAAAAAGATGCAATGGAATCTTGGCCCTGTTGCAAATTTTCATTTGACCAAGCTCGTTGATAATCCTTTTGAAAGTAAGAGCTATTTATTTTTTGTTGGTCTTAGGACGGGTGTCCTTTTAAATCCAAAAAAATAATTTCCCACGTTCGGGCAACGGTTATTTACTGGCTGTTGTCAACCTTAAAATTGCTTTTATGAGAATAAGATCTTTTTCAGCTTTATTGACAAGCACACTTGCACTGCTTTTCGTTTTTAATAGTTGTGTGAAAGATAAGTGCACTCGTCGTTATGTATATTGGGAACCTGTATACCGTACAAAAGATGAAGTGCGTGCCAATATCAAAAACAATTCATCAAGGGAAATTGAAAGACCCGGGAAAATTTATATCCGCGGCAATTATATTTTTCTAAACGAGATCGATCGCGGCATTCATATTATTGACAATTCAAACAAAACGACTCCGAGGAATATTGCTTTTGTTGACATCCCTGGTAATCTTGATATGGCAGTAAAGGGCGACATTCTCTATGCTGATCTTTATACTGATCTTGTTGCTATTGATATTACAAACCCACAACAGATCATAGTAAAGAAATTTACAGAAAATATTTTCCCTGAAAGATATTATGGTAATGGATTTTCACAGAATCCTGCAATGATAATCCAGGATTGGGTAAGAAAGGATACTACTGTTCAAACTGATTGTGGAGGGAATGGTGGCTTTTTGGGTGGTATGAGAACAGCCGACGTATTTATGTCAAACCCACTTTCATCTTTTGCGAATCAATCAGGAGCCGCGGCTGGCGGAGGTTCTCCATTTGGTGTCGGTGGTTCAATGGCAAGATTTACAATTGTCAATAACCATCTATATGCTGTTTCTAACTCGGCCTTGAATGTTGTTTCTATAGTAAATGCCGCTGAACCTGTTTTTACTAATAAAATTCAAATGACCTGGGGTATTGAAACACTTTATCCCTTCAATAATCGTTTGTTCATTGGTTCTACTACGGGTATGTTCATTTTTGATATTGCTAATCCAACAAACCCGGTACAATTAGGAACTTTTTCACATGCCCGCAAATGTGACCCGGTGATCGCTGATAATACAAATGCATTTGTTACACTACGTACCGGCAATACATGCCAGGGCACCGGTGAGCAACTTGATGTGCTGGATATTTCCAACTTATCAAACCCAACACTTATTAAAACCTACCCAATGACCAATCCACACGGACTGGCAAAAGATGGCAATACACTTATCATTTGTGATGGTCGCGATGGATTGAAATTTTATAATGCATCGGACGTAAGAAATCTTTCATTGCAAAAACAAATAAAGGGATTAGATACGTATGATGTGATCGCTTTTAATGGCTGGGCATTGGTTGTCGCAAAAGATGGGTTATATCAATATGATTATTCTTCTCTCAGCAACATCAGTTTAATAAGCAAGATGAACGTTAAAAACTAATTTATGAAAATGAAATACTTTTTCCTGGTATTATTGATGCCTGTTACATTAGTTTCTTTTGGACAAAAGAAAAATGCGGCTTACAAATTTCATTCTATTAATAATATTGCGTTGATAAATGGTGATAACGGAGTATCTGCGGGTTTACAATCAATAAATGGCTTTCAAAAAGGCAACCTCTTCGCCGGTGTAGGTATCGGTTTGGACTATTATCTATACCGGACAGTTCCTCTATTCGCTGACTTCAGGTATGAGTTCGGGAAAACAAAAAATAAGTTTTTTGCCTATGCAGATGGAGGTATAAATTTTGATTGGGTAGAGGAAGAATATAATGATGGTCCGATTTTTATATGGGATGGAAGTCGTAATTCAAGTGAATTTCATAATGGTGCTTATACAGATATTGGTTTGGGTTATATGGTTGGATCAAAGAAGAGTGGAGGGCTTGTTTTATCACTTGGTCACTCATACAAATCATTAGAGAAAACCATTAGTTACCTGGATTGGAGAACGCAGGAAACTATCACTGATGTTTATAATTATAATCTTAACAGGATCATTTTAAAAGTTGGCTGGAAGTTTTAAAAATGTACTTACCAATTATGTTTTGCAATTATGACGCAGGTATAGGTCTTATAAGTACTTCCTGATTCCCGCCTGCTAAATCCAATTCCAATATCTGTTAAGGAAGCGTTCCATGAATCTAATCCCAGCAAATGTTTTCTGTGTCCAAGTGATGGAGTATTTTTATCTGTAACAAGAACCTTTATTGACTCAATACCGCTAAAAGTATTTGCAGCCAATGATTCAAAGTAATTAGCATTCTTTTCAACAGTCCATTTTGGTTGAAGTTTATAGCCGCTTTTCTTAATATAATAATTCATTCCATAGCCATCGGGGTCAACATGGCCCATATAGTTCCTGTTTGCCATATCGTAGGCTTTAGCCTCTGCTACTTTTGCTAAAGTGTCATTCCATTTTAAATTTATTTTTGAAACCTTCAGTCCTTTTTCGAATTTTAGTTCTTCATAATATTTATCAGGATTGCTTCTTATGTCAGAAAGAAGAACGAAAGCATCTTGTGCTTCTTTCTTATCAATTTTCACTTCATTATTCTTTTGAAAAGAAGTGGAGAAGAATAATAAAATTACCAGGAGATATTTCATTTATAACAGATTAAATAAGGGTGCTTATTCCGGTTGTAAAAATTTCAGGTTTCTTTGAATGCCTTTAAGTTTACTCCGGTTTAGTGCCGAATGCCTGAAAATACTTTTAAATTTTTCTTCTGTCATTGCTTCCCATTCTTTTGTGGAAATATTAAGAATTTCGGGTAAAGGGGTGAATTCAATTTCATTTGTTGGTTTTGAAAACCGGTTCCAGGGACAAACATCCTGGCATATATCACAGCCGAATGCCCAGTTCTCAAATTTTCCTTTCATTTCGGTTGGTATCAGCATTTCTTTTAATTCAATTGTGAAATAAGAAATGCATTTACTTCCATCGACAATTTTGCCCGGTAAAATAGCATCAGTGGGGCAGGCATCAATACATCGGGTGCAAGTGCCACAATAATCTTTTGCAAAAGGTTCATCCGGCTCCAGTTCAAGATCAGTTATCAATGTTGCAATAAAAAAGAAGGAACCCATTTCTTTATTGATCAGGTTCCCGTTTTTACCAACCCATCCAAGGCCGCTACGTTGGGCCCATGTTCTTTCAAGGACCGGCGCACTATCTACAAATCCTCTTCCATGAAAGTCTCCAACTTCTGACTTTATATTCTCTATATACTTATTCAACTTTTCCCTGATCACTTCATGATAATCTTTCCCAAATGCATACTTTGAAATTTTTGGAGTCCCGGCATCTTGTTTATCCTTAGGAAAATAATTTAGCAATAAAGTTATTACGCTTTTTGCACCCGGTACCAATTGACGAGGGTCAATTCTTAGATCAAAATATCTTTCCATATACTGCATATTGCCATGCATTCCTTTATTTAGCCATAATTCTAACCGACGGGCATCATCATCAAGCTTTATTACCCTGGCAACGCCACAGAAATTAAAACCAAGTGCAGAAGCTAATTGCTTGATCAATATCGAATGTTTTTTATTCAACAGCTTTATGTTTTCGTCGATTTTAATTAAATTAACACCACAACACAAACCAAAACTGCAGCCACTATGAGAAAATTTATTTTGTCTGTCGCTCTTGTATTGTCATTGATCAATTCCAGGGCACAGGATAAATCTCCTGTAAAATTCGGTAAAATATCTGCGGAAGATTTTAAAACTTCTGTTTATAGTATTGACAGCAATGCAGCAGCAGTAGTAATTGCGGATATTGGCACTTCATCAATTACTGGTAATACTAAAGGATGGTTTTCGATCGAGTTCAGACATTTTAAACGTATTCACATATTAAAGAAAAGTTCCTATGAACTTGCCAATATTGAGATACCGCTTTATACAAATGGCCGTAGCGAGGAAGAGTTACAAGGCCTGAAAGCTTATACCTATACCCTGGAAAATGGGAAAGTAGTGGAGACTAAACTAGATAAATCAGGAGTGTTCCAGGATAAATTGAGCAAAAACCAACTGGTAAAAAAGTTTACTTTTCCAGCAATAAAAGAAGGATCTATAATTGAATATGAATATACCATTCAATCGGATTTTATTTTCAACCTGCAACCGTGGGAGTTCCAGGGTTCTTATCCACGGCTATGGAGTGAATATAACGTTTCCATCCCCGAATTTTTTTATTACGTATTTCTTTCACAGGGAAATCAGTATGACCTTTCAAGAACAACAAAGAACAAAGTTGAAAGATTTCGTGTAGTGGAGGGTGGTGGGGCCGGAGCTTCTGAAACTTTCAGTTTTGAGGCGTCCGTAACTGATTATCGTATGGTGATGAAGAATATTCCGGCATTAAAAGAAGAAAGTTTTACTTCCACACTTGACAATCATATTGCAAAAATTGATTTTCAGTTGGCATCATACCGCCAACCCCTACAACCAAGAGATATTATGGGCAACTGGACGGATGTTACAAAAGAACTATTGAAGGACGAAGATTTTGGATCCCAACTTATCAGGGACAACGGATGGCTATCCGATGAACTCAAAATAGCAATGAACGGCGCTTCATCTGATCTGGATAAAGCAAAAAATATTTATCAATACCTGCAAAACAATTTTACCTGTACAAATTATGGCAGGTTATATACAGACCAACCACTAAAGAATATTTTAAAAGAAAAGAAAGGAAGTGAGGTAGAAATAAATTTACTGCTTGTAGCCATGTTGCGCAAGGCTGGTTTGTCGGCCGATCCACTGATGCTGAGTACCAAATCTCATGGATACGCTTTAGCGATATATCCGATTATGGACAAGTTTAACTATGTGGTTTGCCGTACTGCTATTGGGGATAAAACTTTTTATCTCGATGCAAGTCGCTCAAGGCTTGGATTTGGTCGCCTGACCTGGGAATGTTATAATGGCCACGCAAGAGTTATTAATCCGGAAGCTAGTTCAGTCGAGTTATCATCCGATTCTTTGAATGAAAAGAAGACCACTACACTCACGTTGTTTTCAAATGAAAAAGGTGAAATTTCAGGGAGAATGCAACAAATTCCCGGGTATTATGAGTCGTATTCTTTGCGGAGCAGGGTCAAAGACAAAGGCATTGAAGAATTATTTAAAGACATTAAGAAAGATTTTGGTGTAGATGTGGATATATCCAATTCCAGTATTGATTCACTGGAAAAATATGATCAGCCATTACAACTGAATTATGATGTAAAGCTGGATTTTGGAAATGAAGATATCATTTACCTGAACCCGATGTTTGGAGAAGCGTACAAGGAAAATCCGTTTAAATCAGCTACTAGAACCTACCCGGTGGAAATGCCTTATGCTTTTGATGAAACATATTTGCTCAGTACGCAAGTGCCATCTGGATATGAAGTGGATGAATTACCAAAATCAATAAAAGTGAATTTCGATGAGCAAGGCAACAGTTTTTTTGAATACATCATCAGCAGTAGCGGTGGGGTTATTTCTTTCCGGTCAAGGATAAAACTGACCCGTAGTTATTATTTGCCTGACGAATATGAAATACTCAGGGAATTTTTTAATTTAATAGTAAGTAAACAAAGCGAACAGATTGTATTTAAAAAGAAAAAATGATCTATGAAAAGATTTAGTGTGGCCAATTTTTTTCTTCTGGTTTCTTTTTTCGCATTTGCCACTGGTGGTGAGTATGCTATCACAAACATTCCCGAGTCTTTGAAGAAAAACGCCAATGTAGTAAAGAGAATGGAAGAAGAGCGGTTTACGTTAAAATCACCAGGAGAGGCTGTTTATTATCGAAAATATGCACTTACGATTTTAAATGAAAATGGAGACAAGCATGCTGCTTTCCAGCAATACTATGATCGCTTTTTAGAAATTAAAGGCATTGCAGGTATTTTATACGATGCGATGGGAAATAAAGTAAAAGAATTAAAAAGTAAAGATATACAGGATTACAGTGGTGTAAGTGATATAAGCTTAATGGAAGATAACAGGGTGAAATATCATAGCTTTTATTATAAAGTATATCCTTATACAGTGGAATATGTGTTGGAGTTGAAATATAATGGAACCATGTTTTATCCTTCATGGCAACCTCTGGAGGATGAGTATTTTTCAGTACAACAAAGCAAATTCATTTTTGAATGCCCGTTGAGTTATGAATTCCGATACAAAACTTTTCGTTACAATGGCCAGGCAGTAGAGCAAACAAAAGATAAGAAGATAATGACCTGGGAAATAAAAGATGCTTCGGCAATTATAAGGGAATCGTTTTCTCCCTCACTCAGACATTTGACAACCTATATAATGTTTGGACCTACGGAATTTGAAATGCAGGCTTATAAAGGAAATATGAAAAGCTGGCAGGACCTGGGGAAATTTATTTATACATTAAAGCAGGGACGTGATGAATTGCCTCCTAACATTAAACAAAAAGTACACGAAATAGCAGATGGTGTGGCTGATCCCCGCGAAAAAATAAGACTCCTGTATGAATACATGCAGAAAAACACACGTTATGTGAGCATACAATTAGGTATTGGTGGGTGGCAGCCTTTCGATGCAAAATATGTGGCGTCAAAAGGCTATGGTGACTGTAAGGCATTATCAAACTACATGTATAGCATTCTAAAAGAAGCAGGGATCAAATCATATTATGCCGTGATTGGCGCTGGTCGGGTTAAGCCAAATCTTGAAACAGCATTCCCCTCTTCTCAGTTCAATCATGCTATCCTTTGTGCGGTGATCAATAATAATGATTCCGTTTGGCTGGAATGCACGAGCCAGACATTGCCTTCGGGTTATTTAAGTGATTTTACAGATGACCGATACGCATTGTTGATAGATGAAACAGGTGGAAACCTGGTTCATACTCCCAAATATGGGTTGAAAGAAAATCTTCAGCAACGAACGATCAATGCAAAGGTTGATGCCGAGGGTTTGTTACTGGCGGAGATCAAAACAAACTACTCTGGCATACAGCAGGATCATCTGCACATGCTTATTAATAATTTGTCAAAGGATAAAGTGAAAGAGTATTTGGACGAAGAATTGACGTTTGCTACATACAACGTTAACAATTTCTCATACAAAGAAAACAAAAAGCTTATACCCGAAATTGAAGAAACACTTTCAGTCACTGCTGATCATTATGCCACGATTAGTGGAAAGAGACTGTTTATTGAGCCGAACATAATGACAAAATCAAGCCGAAAATTGAAATCCGGCGAGGAAAGAAAATATGACATTGAACTTGATATTGAATATATCGATACAGATAAAATTGAAATAGAAATACCGGTTGGTTACAAACCTGAATCGATCCCGCAGGATGCTTTTGTTGAAAGCAAGTTTGGAAAATACAGTATGACAGTGAAGTTTGAGCAAAATAAAATAATCTATAACCGAAACATGCAGCAATTCAGTGGGCTGTTCCCTAAAGCTGATTATGCAGAAATGATAAAGTTCTATGATGCTATATATAAGGTGGACCGTAATAAATTAGTATTTATAAAAACTGCCAACGAAGAGAAAAAACCCTTTTGAGATCATTGGTCTTCCCATTTTAGGCCAAAGGAAAAGGTAGCAGGGTAATTTCCATGATTTAAATATTTTGTAGGCCATTTTTCAATATTTTCATGTTTTTAAACCAGCTTGAATGAAACAGCTTGCTAATAGCGATATACTTGTATTCTTCATCTACTTTATCATAGTTGCTGGTTATGGATATTGGATCTATAAAAGAAAAAAAGCAGCTCAGACAACATCCACTGATTTCTTTCTTGCCGAAGGGCAACTTACGTGGTGGGCTATCGGTGCCTCATTAATAGCTTCAAATATCTCTGCTGAACAGTTTATTGGAATGAGTGGGAACGGGTTTCGTTTGGGTATTGCAATTTCTGCCTATGAATGGTTGGCAGCTGTATCATTAGTTATAGTTGCTGTCTTTTTTATGCCGATCTATTTAAAGAACCGCATTTTCACCATGCCGCAGTTTTTAAAAACTAGATACAATGAAACTGTTGCAATGATCATGGCGGTATTTTGGTTGTTCCTGTACATTTTTGTAAACCTAACTTCAATTTTATATCTCGGAACAATTGCGATCAATAGTCTTACAGGTGGTGAAAATTTTCATTGGATAATGATCGGTCTTGCTGTGTTTGCGTTGGTGATCACTTTAGGTGGCATGAAAGTGATCGGCTATACTGACGTTATACAAGTATTAGTATTATTAGTAGGTGGATTGATCACTTCTTATATCGCTTTAACCGTCGTAAGCGAAAAATTTGGATATGGAAAAGATTTTCTCGCTGGTTTCAATCACATACTTAAAACTGCGCCTGATCATTTTAAAATGATCTTTGATAAACCCACTTCCGCATCTTCACAACAAGAAATAAATCATTATTCAAGTTTACCAGGAATGGCCATGTTGGCTGCTGGTATGTGGGTCGCGAATTTGAATTATTGGGGATGCAATCAATATATAACTCAACGGGCCTTGGGAGCAGATCTAAAAACTGCCCGTACGGGGATCTTGTTTGCTGCTTTCTTAAAATTATTGATGCCGTTATTAGTTGTATTGCCGGGGATCGCAGCTTATGTATTGCATCGCAACGGCGATTTGCAACAACAGATGTTAACCAATGGTGAATTCAGAGAAGATAATGCCTATTCTGCTATACTTGGATTTTTACCCGCAGGGTTAAAAGGATTGTCAATGGCAGCATTGACCGCTGCAATAGTTGCTTCTCTTGCTGGTAAAGCAAACAGCATTGCCACGATCTATACCCTTGATATTTATAAGAAGTATATTAATAAAGTATCTTCTGAAAAGAAATTAGTTTGGATGGGGCGATTGGTTGTAATATTGGCTTTGATCATTGCCATTATGGTTAAC